>NZ_JBFAOU010000070.1:0-38389 GCF_040675365.1 Catellatospora sp. NPDC049609
CACGTCCTCGCCCAGCCAGGGCCCGAGGGTGCGCCGGTATGCGGCCAGCCACGGGCTGGTGTCGGTGCGCTGCCCGGTATCGAAGCTCTTGCGCCCGCGGCCGGCGCTCGGCGCGGATCAGGCGGCCGGGGTCTCCGGCGCGTCGGCCGGGACCGGGGTGAGCGGCTCCACCTCGTCGATCAGGTCGGCCACCGAGCTGATCACGCGGGACGGGCGGTACGGATACCGCTCGACGTCCACCTTCGTCGCGATGCCGGTGAGCACCAGGATCGTGTGCAGCCCGGCCTCCAGCCCGCACAGCACGTCGGTGTCCATCCGGTCGCCGATCATCGCCGCCGACTCCGAATGCGCGCCGATCTTGTTGAGCGCCGACCGCATCATCATCGGGTTCGGCTTGCCCACGAAGTACGGCTCGATGCCGGTGGCCTTCGTGATCAGCGCGGCGACCGAGCCCGCCGCGGGCAGCGCGCCCTCGTTGGACGGCCCGGTCGCGTCCGGGTTGGTGCAGATGAACCGCGCGCCCTTGTTGATCAGGCGGATCGCGGTCGTGATCGCCTCGAAGCTGTAGTTGCGGGTCTCCCCCAGCACCACGTAGTCCGGCTCGAAGTCGGTCATGATGTAACCCGCCGCGTGCAGGGCCGTGGTCAGGCCTGCCTCGCCGATGACGTACGCCGTCCCGTTCGGACGCTGGTCGGCCAGGAACTGCGCGGTGGCCAGCGCTGACGTCCAGATCGCCGACTCCGGCAGGTCGAAGCCCAGCCGGGTGAGCCGGGCGTGCAGGTCGCGCGGGGTGTAGATGGAGTTGTTCGTCAGCACCAGGAACGGCACACCCGAGGCCCGCAGCCGCCCGATGAACTCGGGCGCGCCCGGCACCGGCTCACCCTCGTGGACCAGTACGCCGTCCATGTCGGTCAGCCAGGCGGCGATCGGCTTGCGGTCGGTCATCGGTTTCCCTCTCTCATACCGCGCACCGGCGGTGGGCAGCAGTTGCTCGCGCAGACATCCCAGTGCCCGAGCCTACCGAGCGCGGCGCGCGGGTGCGTGCCCGGCTGCGCCATGCGCTCCAGCACCAGATCGCGCACCATCGCCACGAACCGCGGGTCGGCGCCGGGCGTGCCCGCCCGCGCGAAGCCGAGCCCGAGCCGGCGCGCGGTGGCCGCCGCCTCCTCGTCGAGGTCCCACAGCACCTCCAGGTGGTCGGAGACGAACCCGATCGGGCTCACCACCACCTGCGTGGTCCCCTCCTTGGCCAGCACCTCCAGGTGGTCGTTGACGTCGGGCTCCAGCCACGGCACGTGCGGCGCGCCCGAGCGGCTCTGCCATACCAGGTCCCAGACCAGGCCGGGGGCGCCCCGCTCGGCGACCAGCCGGGCGGTCTCACGCAGCTGCGCCTCGTAGCGCCCGCCGGACGGCCCGCTGGACTCGGCCATGGCGGTGGGGATGGAGTGCGCGGTGAAGACCAGGCGGGTGGTCGCGTGCTGCGACACGTCCAGCGTCGACAGCGCCGCGGCGACCGCGTCGGCGAACGGCTCGACGTACCCGGGATGGTCGTGGAAGTGGCGCAGCTTGTCCACGGCCGGCGCGCGCGGCCCCACCGCCGCCCGCGCGGCGGCGATGTCCTGCAGGTACTGCCGGCAGGAGGAGTAGGACCCGTAGCCGCTGGTGGCCAGCGCCACCGCGCGGCCGATCCCGTGGTCGCGCATCTGCGCCAGGGTGTCGGCGAGCATCGGCCGCCAGTTGCGGTTGCCCCAGTAGACCGGCAGGTCCAGCGCGTTGGCCGCGAAGTCGGCCCGGATCGCGGCGACCAGCTCCCGGCACTGCTCGTTGATCGGCGACACCCCGCCGAAACGCTGGTAGTGCTCGGCGACCTCGGCCAGCCGCTCGGGCGGCACCCCGCGGCCCCGCGTGACGTTGTGCAGGAACGGCAGCACCTCGTCCGGGTGCTCCGGCCCGCCGAACGACAACAGGAGGAAGGCGTCGTACATGGCTAAAAGGCTAGAACGCGACGCGGGCCCGCCGCCCCTCAGGGCGGGCGGACCCGCGACATTGTTCGATACGTCACGCCTGCGTGGCGCGGTGTCCGGTCAGCCGCTGACGGCGTGGTAGCCGCCGTCGACGTGCACGATCTCGCCGGTGGTGGCCGGGAACCAGTCCGACAGCAGGGCGCACACGGCCTTGGCGGTCGGCTCGGTGTCGCTGAGGTTCCAGCCCAGCGGCGCCCGCTCGGTCCACGAGTCCTCGAACTTCGCGAAGCCCGGGATCGACTTGGCGGCCATGGTGCGCAGCGGGCCGGCCGAGACCAGGTTGCTGCGGATGCCCTGCGGGCCGAGGTAGCTGGCCAGGTAGCGGGAGGCGGACTCCAGCCCGGCCTTGGCCACGCCCATCCAGTCGTACACCGGCCAGGCGACAGTGGCGTCGAAGGTCAGGCCGACGATCGAGCCGCCCTGCCGCATCAGCGGCAGCGCCGCCATGGCCAGCGCCTTGTACGAGTACGTCGACACGTGCACCGCCGTGGACACGTCCTCCCACGACGTCTGCAGGAAGTTGCCGCCCAGCGCGGTGGGCGGGGCGAAGCCGATGGAGTGCACGACGCCGTCCAGGCCGTCCACGTGCCCGCTGACGCTGTCGGCCAGCGACGCCAGGTGCTCGGGGTTGGTCACGTCCAGCTCGATGACGGGCGCGGTGACCGGCAGCCGCTTGGCGATCCGCTCGACCAGGGACAGCCGCCCGAAGCCGGTGAGCACCACGGTGGCGCCCTGCTCCTGAGCGATCTTCGCGATGTTGAACGCGATCGACTGCTCCGTGATCACGCCCGTGACCAGGATCCGCTTACCTTCCAGCAGCACCTTCACTCCTCAATCCTGTTGATCACGGCGCCAGGGTGGCGACACGCCGACCAACACGTCCATAAGTTCATGATCACCCCGTCGGGGCGGGGGTGGGTGGGTCGGGGCGGGTCAGTGGCCCATGCCGAGGCCGCCGTCGACGGGGATGACGGCGCCGGAGATGTAGCCGGCGGTGTCGCCCGCGAGCCAGGTGACCACGCCGGCGACCTCGTCGACCGCGGCGATGCGGCCGGCCGGGATGGCCTTGCGGATCTCGGCCTTGCGCTCCTCGGTGAGCTTGTCGGTCATGTCGGTCTCGATGAAACCGGGCGCCACCACGTTGGCGGTGATGTTGCGCGAGCCGAGCTCACGGGTGATGGAGCGGGCCATGCCGACCAGGCCGGCCTTGCTGGCCGCGTAGTTGACCTGCCCGGCGCCGCCGTAGAGGCCGACGACCGACGAGATGAAGATCATGCGACCGAAGCGGCCGCGCACCATCTTGGTGGCGGCGCGGCGGGCGCAGCGCCAGGAGCCGGTGAGGTTGGTGTCGAGCACCCGGCCGAACTGCTCCTCCGACATGCGCATCAGCAGCGTGTCGTCGGTGATGCCGGCGTTGGCGACCAGCACCTCCACCGGACCGAGCTCGTTCTCGATCGTGGTGAAGGCCGCGTCCACCGCGTCGGTGTCGGTGATGTCGCATGTCACACCCAGGATGTCGGGCGCCGCGGACTGGTCGAAGGTGCCCCGGTGGGTGATCGCGACGCGGTCGCCCTGCTTGGCGAACGCCTGCGCGATCGCCAGGCCGATGCCGCGGTTGCCGCCGGTGACCAGGACGGTTCGGGACACGGTTGCTCCTTCGGTGCGATCAGGGGTTCGGACTTACCCTAGGACGCTCGCGTGAACACGGCCGGTAGGGGGCCGTGACTAAATCCGACTATAATCTTTGGAGGGTTCCGCCAAACGGTTCCGGCCGGGTGGACATGGAAACCCTGCCGGGAAGGCTGATGCGGGACCGCATCGCCCATACGGTATGATCACGGCGTTTGCACACTGGACCGCGGCCCAAGGAGGTGATCGCTATGCGAGATAGCGATCCTCCGAGTCATGGCCGGGTCCTGCGAGCCGCCACGCGCTGAGTCGCGCGTCCCGCCTCGCATCCCCTGCGCTTCCTGCCCTGTACCCGGCGGCTGCCTGCCGCGCGGTGGGCAGGCCTGCGCCGTGACCTGGTCATGACTCTTTCCCGAGTGCCCCTGTAGTTGCCCTGGAACAACACAGTCACGGGAGTCCGTCATGAGCCGTTACCTCGCCCCGCTGGGTTTCACCCTCGCCGCCGCCTGGGTCGGAGCCGTCTTCCTGCTGGTCAGCACCCGCTGAGCGCGGCCGGCAGCGCGCGCCCGCGACGACGCCGGCGCGCCGTACCGCGAGACCACCGGACTTGCCTGGCAGATGTGCGTATCACGAGCACGGATACCCACATCTGCCAGGCAAATCTGTGATCACGGCAGGCGGGACGTCCAGAGCAGGCTGAGCGCGCCGGCGGTCAGGCCGAACAGCAGCGCCACCCCGGCGAACCACTGGCCGATCTCCCTGGGCACCGTCTTGTGCCCGATCGACGAGCCCATGTCCTGGTACACCTGGGTCAGCTCGGCCGCCGACGCCGCCTCGTAGAAAAACCCGCCGGTCGTCTCCGCCAGCTGCGCCAGCGCCTCCCGGTCCACCGGCACCCGCTGCATCTGGCCCGCGATGTCGACGACGCCGGTGTCCGTGCCGAAGGCGATCGTCGTCACCGGCACGTTCGCCTCGACCGCCGCCGCGGCCGCCTCCTCGATCGAGCGCCCGTACGTGCGGTAGCCGTCGGACAGCAGCACGATCCGGGCCGGCGGCGGACCCTCCGCACCGGCCCCGGGGACCGACTTGATCGCGTCGAGCGACGTCAGCACCGCCTCCCCGGTCGCCGTCGCCTCGGCCATCTGCAGCGCGTCGATCGCCTCGGTCACCGCCTCGCGGTCCTTGCCGGGCGACACCAGCACGTTCGCCGACTTGGCGAACGAGACCAGACCCAGGTTGTACGACCCCGGCAGCTCGGTCACGAACTCCTTGGCCGCCTGCTGCGCCGCCTCCATGCGGGTCGGCTCGACGTCGTTGGCCTGCATCGACAGCGAGACGTCGATGGCCAGCATGATGGTCGCCCGCTCCAGCGGCTCCTCCACCTCCACCGACGGCCTGGCCAGCGCCGCGACCAGGGCGAACAGCCCGGCGAGGAACGCCGCGGCCGCCACGTGGCGGCGCCAGCCCAGCCCACGCGGCACCAGCGAGCGCAGCAGCTCCAGGTTGCTGAACGGCAGCGCGGCGTCCCGGCGGAACCGGTGCAGCAGGTGCCGGAAGGCGTACGCGACGGCCAGCGTCAGCACCGGGAGCAGCGCCAGCAGCCACCACGGCTCCAGAAAGCGGATCATCGGCTCCCCCCGCGGGTCCGGCGGTGCCGCTGGGCGGCGACGAAGCGCACCAGGTCCAGCAGCCAGTCCGAGTCGGTGCGCAGCCGCACCTGCCGCGCTCCGGCGGTGCGCACCGCGTCGGCGACCAGCTCCCGCTGCCGCGCGGCGGCGTCGGCGTAGCGGCGGCGCAGGCCGCGGTCGCCGGTCTGCACCTCGTGCAGGATCCCGGTCTCCGGGTCGAGCAGCTCCAGCACTCCGGCGTCGGGCAGCTCCAGCTCGCACGGGTCGAGCACCTCGATCACCAGCACCTCGTGCCGGGTGGCCAGCTTGCGCAGGGGCCACGCCCAGCGCTCCGGCGGGTCGAGGAAGTCGGAGATCACCACGGCCAGGCCGCGCCGCCGCGGCGGGCTGTTCAACGCCGCGATCAGCGGCCCGAGGCTGTCGGCGGCCCGCTGCCGGCCCCGGGTGCGGCCGGCGCCGTCGTCGATCAGGCGACTCACCGTGCGCAGCAGGCCCTGCGCCTCGCGGCGGCCCGGCCGGGCGGGGCGGCGGACCGGCTCGCCGTCGCCGGGGCTGATCACGGCGCCGACGCGGTTGCCGCCGCGTACGGTCAGGTGGGTCATCGCGGCCGTGGCCGCGAGCACCAGGTCGCGCTTGAGCAGGCGGGCGGTGCCGAAGTCGAGGCTGGGCGACAGGTCGATGCCGAGCCAGGTCTCCAGCTCGCGGTCGGCCACGGTCAGCCGCACGTGCGGGACGGTGGTGCGGGCGGTGACCGGCCAGTCCATGCGCCGCACGTCGTCACCCGCCCGGTACTCGCGGGACTCGCCCGCCTCGCTGCCCGGACCGGGCAGCAGCCCGAGGTAGTCGCCCTGTAGCAGGCCGTCCAGGCGCCGGTTGACCAGCAGCTGCAGCCGCCGCAGCGCCGCCTCCCCGCCCGCGCCGACCGGCTGCGTCCCGGTCGGCGCGGTCATGTCGCCTGCTGGCGGGGGGCGACCGTCGGCAGCGGCACCGCCGACAGCACCCGGCCGACCACGAAGTCGGCGGGCACCTCGTCGGCGAGCGCGTCGTAGCTGAGCACCAGGCGGTGGCGCAGGATGTCGGGCGCGATGTCGAGCACGTCCTGCGGCAGCGCGTAGTCGCGCCCGCGCAGCAGGGCCAGCGCCCGGGTGGCCCGCACCAGGCCGAGGGAGGCGCGCGGGCTGGCGCCGTACTGGATGAGCCGGGCGACGTCGGGCAGGCCGTGGTCGGCCGGGCCGCGGGTGGCCAGCACCACCCGCACCGAGTAGTCGACCAGGGCATTGTGGACGAATACCTGGTCGGCCCGTTCCTGCAGGCCGACCAGCACCTCGGTGCTGAGCACCGGCTCGGCGCGCGGCGGCGCGACGCCCATCCGGTAGACGATCTCCCGCTCCTCGCTGTCGGTCGGGTAGCCGACCAGCACCTTCAGCAGGAAGCGGTCGCGCTGCGCCTCGGGCAGCGGGTAGACGCCCTCCTGCTCGATGGGGTTCTGCGTGGCCATCACCAGGAACGGGTCCGGGACGTAATGGGTGGCGCCGCCCAGCGACACGTGCCGCTCGGCCATGACCTCCAGCAGCGCCGACTGCACCTTGGCCGGAGCGCGGTTGATCTCGTCGGCCAGCAGGAAGTTGACGAACACCGGGCCGAGCTCGACGTCGAAGGTCTCGCTGCCGGCCCGGTAGATGCGGGTGCCGACGATGTCGGCGGGGACCAGGTCGGGGGTGAACTGCACCCGGGCGAACGAGCCGCCGGCGACCGTGGCCAGCGTCTCCACCGCGAGCGTCTTGGCCACCCCGGGCACGCCCTCCAGCAGGCAGTGCCCGCGCGCCAGCAGCGCCACGAACATCCGCTCCACCAGCCGGTCCTGCCCGACGATCACCTTCTTGACCTCGAACAGCGCGCGTTCCAGCAGCGTGGCGTCCTGCGCGGGGCCGGCCGCGAAGCCGTCGGCCGGGGGCGTACCGGCAGGGTTGTCACAGGTGATCGGCTGCACCGCGGCTCCTCGCGTACGAAGGTCCTGACCTGCCCCAGCCTCGCACGATCAGCCGACTCATGCGGCATACTGCCGTATTTCGCACCAACCATTCGATGTCGGGCACTGGTAAGACGGCTTGCGGATTTCATCCGATCGGATGCCCGGCCACTCTTCCCCCCGCGCCCGGCGCGTGGTTAGTATTCGTGCGTTGCCGGGCGGCTTCCCCCGTGGCCGCCCGGCACGCCAAACCTCTACAGCGCACCAGATCCCCGCCGAGCAGCAGCTCGGCTTTTTTCATGCCCGGTAGGCTGCAGCGCGTGACCGAGGCCGACGCTCCCCTGATCTGCTCACGCAAGGGCTGCCGCGCGACGGCGACCTGGGAGCTGCGCTGGAACAACCCGAAGCTGCACGACCCCGACCGGCGCAAGACCTGGCTGGCCTGCGACGAGCACCGGCAGGTGCTGGCCGACTTCCTGTCCGCCCGCGGGTTCCTGCGCGAGACGCTGCCCATGACCTGATCGTCTATGGTCGAAACCGTGACCGAGCCGCACCCCGCAACACCGTACGCAGCGCCGGCCCCCGGCGCCCTCGACCCGTGGCCGGGGCAGGTCACCTGGCGCCCCGTCTCGCCCCGCCTGGTCTGGCTGGAGCTGGTCCGGGTCGCGATCAGCACCGCGATCCTGCTGGCCGCGTGCGCGGTGATCTGGTCGTTCACCGGCTCCGGGTGGGCCGTGGTGGCCGCGGTCGCGGTGCTGGTGCTCGACGTGTCCCGCGCCGTGGTGGCCGTGCGCGCCGCCCGCTCCTACGGGTACGCCGAGCGCGAGCGCGACCTGCTGGTGCGCCACGGCCGCATGGTGCGCCACCTGTCGATCGTGCCGTACGCCCGCATGCAGTTCGTCGACGTCGTCGCGGGCCCGCTCGAACGCGCCTTCGGCCTGGCCACGGTGCAGCTGCACACGGCCGCCGCCGCGTCCGACGCGACCGTGCCCGGCCTGGAGCCGGCCGAGGCCGCCCGGCTGCGCGACCGGCTCGCGGCCCTCGGCGAGGACGCCGGTGAGGGCCTGTGACCTCGCCCGCCCACCCGCCCGAGCCGACCGCCGACCCCACCGGCCCGGCCCCGACGCCGCGCGCCGCCGACCCGTCGCCCACCCCGGCCACGGCCGACCCGTCGCCGACCCCGACGACGCGCGCCGCTGATCCGTCGCCCACCCCGGCCACGCCCGATCCGTCGCCGACCCCGGTCGCGGTGGATCGGGCGGTCGCGCCGGGCAACGGCGGCGCGCAGGTCATCGCCCGGCAGCGGCTGCATCCGCTGAGCCCGGTGCTCAAGAGCGTGCGCACGCTGATCATCATCATCGTCGCGGTGTCCTGGCGCGGCCTGCAGAACCTCGGCCCGCGCAACTATGCCCTGGCCGTGCTCGGCCTGCTGGTGCTGGTGCTGCTCTACTCCGCCATCGCCTGGCGCTTCACCGGGTACGAGGTCGTCGGGCGGGAGCTGCGCATCCACGAGGGTGTGCTGTTCCGGCGCACCCGCGCGGTGCCGCTGGAGCGACTGCAGTCGATCGAGGTGGTGCAGCCGGTGCTGGCCCGGCTGGCGGGCCTGGCCGAGCTGCGGCTCGACGTGGCGGGCGCGGCCAAGTCGGAGGCGCCGCTGGCGTTCCTGCCGCTGGCCGAGGCGACCGCGCTGCGCACCCGGCTGCTGTCGCTGACGGCGCGCACCCCGGTGCGCGCGGGGACGGGCGCGCCCGCGGCGCCGGGCGACGAGCCCGCCGCCGACCGGCCGGAGGAGCCCGACCTGCACCGGGTCGACGACAACGACGTGGTGGTCAGCCAGTTCCTCACCCCGCCGGTGATGTTCACCCCGCTGGCCGTCCTCTACATCGTCGGGCAGCTGGTGTGGAACAGCGAGTTCGGCATCTTCGCGATCGCCAGCATGTTCACCGCCGTCGCGGGCACCATCGGCGCCCCGGTGATGCGCGTGCTCAACTTCTGGCACTTCCGGGTCGGCCGCACCGACGACGGCCGGCTGCGCATCCGGCACGGCCTGCTGGAGACGCGCAGCCAGCTGGTGGCCCCGCCGCGCATCCAGTCACTGACCGTCACCTGGCCGCTGCTGTGGCGCGGCAAGGGCTGGCTGCGGGTCACCCTGGCGGTGGCCGGGCAGAGCAGCGCGGGCGGCGGCGACGGCCAGCAGAGCCGCGCCGAGACCGACCGGCTGCTGCCGGTCGCGACGCTGGACACCGCCCGCGCGATGATCCCGCTGGCCGTGCCCGGCATCGACATCGGCGCGCTGCCGCTGTCGCCGGTGCCGCCCCGCGCCGCCTGGCTCGCGCCGCTGCGCCACCGGGTGCTGGCCGCGGGCTTCACCGACACCGTCTTCGCCACCGTGGACGGCCTGGCCACCCGCCAGCTGACCGTGGTGCCGTACGCCCGGATCCAGAGCGTGCGCGTGGTGCAGGGCCCCTGGCAGCGCCGCCTCGACCTGGCCACGGTGTACGTCGACGTCGCCGGCGCCACCCCCGCCGCCGCGCCGCACCGCCCGCTGGCCGAGGCCTTCGCCTGGGCCGACGAACTCACCGTCCGCGCCCGCGCCGCCCGCGCCGCCGCCCGTCCCGCATAGACGTTGGCCTATCACATCGACTCAGACGAGATCGAACTCGATGTGATAGGCCAGCGTCGATGAGCTGGCCGGCCGAGCGGCGCGACGACACCGCCCGCCCGACCCCCCGGAGAGTGAGCCCCGCGATGCCGCAGGACGAGCGCGAACCGGCCCAGCCCTGGGTGGTGTGGCGCCAGGACGACAACGGCAACCGCTTCGAGGTGCGCCGCTGCGCGACGCGCGAGCAGGCCGAGACGCTGGCCGCCGAGTTCGAGGCGCGCGGCCACAAGCAGCTCTACTGGGTCGCCGAGCGGACCTAGCGCAGGTCGATCGGCGCCAGCCCGACCCGCGCCACCCTGATCCGGCCGGACCCGTCCCGGACCGGCACCGGCACGCCCCGCGCCGCCGCCGGGCGGACCTCGAACAGCACGTTGCGCTCGTGCACGTCCCGGTAGCGCCGCTGGTAGGCGGCGTACCGGCCGCCCAGCACGAGACGCAGGTACGCGGTGAGCGGGCCGTCGAGCGGGGACGGACGGTCGGGCCGCCAGCGAAAGCGCGCCCACTCGTGGCCGTACACCCACTGCCTGGCCTTGACCAGGCCGGTGAAGCGCAGTCCGATGGTCGCGCCGGGTGACTTCGGCACCCCGGCCAGCCCCGGCACCCGGTGGTCGCCGAAGTAGGCCCCGCCGACGAAGCGCCCGTTGAGGTACGTGCGCTCGTCGATGACCTCCAGCACGAACATCAGCCCGTCGCCGTCGCGCACCCCGAAGCAGGCCTTCTCCTCGCCCGCGCCCAGGTAGACGCAGCGCCAGGCCGGATCGGGGAAGCGCAGCAGCCGCCCGTCCCAGGTCGCCGCGCGGATCCCCTCGGCGTGCGCGGCGGTCAGCGACGCCGCCGCCGCCACCGCGAGCCGCTCACCGTCGAAGTCGACCAGCATCGCCGCATCCTATGTGCACCACCGCCCCGGCGCCGCGCCGCAAGACTTGCGGTATCGGACCACGTTGGAGGGCGCTGTTCCGTAAGAGTTGCGGCCGGCGCGGGGCCGCCCCGCGGATGCGTGCGGGTGGGGGTGGGAGGGCCTAGGGTGTGGGGCATGGTGCAGCAGCTCACGGCGGGCCTGACGGCGAAGGTGCAGTTGACGGTGAGTGACGCGGACACCGCGCAGGCCCTGGGCTCGGGCGACGTCCCGGTGCTCGGCACGCCGCGGGTGGTCGCGCTGGCGGAGGCGGCCACCGTGGCGGCCACCGCGCGGGTGCTGGAGTCCGGTCAGACCACGGTGGGCGTACGCGTCGAGCTGGATCACCGGTCGGCGACGCCGGTAGGCCGTAGCGTGGTGGCGGAGGCGCTGCTGACGAAGGTCGACGGCCGCCGGCTCACCTTCGAGGTGACCGTGCGCGACGGCGACACCGTCGCGGCGGAGGGTCGGGTCGAGCGGGTGCTGGTGGACCGGCACCGCTTCGTGGAGAAGGCGACAGGGTCATGACCGGGTTCACCGAGATCGCCGACGGGGTGTTCGTGCTGGTCTACCCGTTCCTGCGGGTGAACTGCACGCTGATCCGCGGAGAGACGGGCGCGCTGCTCGTCGACACGCTGTCCACCGGCTCGCAGGCCCGCGAGCTGCACGAGGCGGTCCTGGCGGTGACCACCAAGCCGCTGGGCATCGTGAACACGCACTTCCACTTCGACCACTGCTTCGGCAACGCGACGCTGGCCGGGCCGGCCACCCCCATCTGGGGCCACCCGGAGTGCGCCCGCGAGCTGCGCGAGAACGGCAGGGCCTGGCAGCGCGCCTGGGAGCAGGAGCTGCTGGCCGAGGACGAGCCCACCGCCCGCGAGCTGGGCCTGACCGCCATCAAGCCGCCGAACACCGAGGTCGGCCGGGAGGATCTGATCGACATCGGCGGCCGCCTGGTGAAGGTCTCCTGGCACGGCCGCGGGCACACCGCGGGCGACCTGGTGGTACGCGTGGACGACGTGCTCGTCGCCGGGGACCTGGTCGAGGAGGGCGCCCCGCCCGGGTTCGCCGACGCGTTCCCGCTGGACTGGCCGGAGACCGTGCGCGCGCTCGCGCAGTCGGCCGGGCCGGACACGGTGGTGGTGCCGGGGCACGGCGAGCTCGTCGACGCCGAGTTCCTGACCATCGCGCACGACGAGCTGGCCGCGCTGGACTGGCTGATCCGGGAGGCGCACCGCGACGGCGGGGACGTGGCCAAGGTCGCCGCGGCCAGCTCGCTGTGCCGCTGGGGCGAGGCCGGGCAGCGCGAGGCCGAGCATGCGGTCCGGCGCGGCTACGCCCAGCTGGACGCCGCCACGCCGAACACGCTCAGCTGAGCACCGCGCCCCGGCGCGGGTCCCGGCACGCCGCCGGTCAGCCGATCGCGTAGCCGCGCTTGAGCAGCTGGTACGCGTCGCCCTTGAGGCCCTTGTCGTCGGGCACGGCGAAGTCGACCGCGTCGGCGATCCGGTTGATGGTGCAGAAGATGCCGCAGATGTGGATCACATCGCGCACGCCCTGCTCGGTGACGCCCTGGGCGTAGGCCGCCTCGACGAGCTCGGGGCCGACCTCGCCGGGGTGCAGCGTGAGCACCTCCAGCAGCTCGAACGCGGCCCGCAGCGGCGCGCGCAGCCGGGCGGTGCGCCAGTCGGCCAGCACGGCGGCGGTCAGGTCCGGGCCCAGCGTGGCGTCGACGATCGCGGCGTGGCTGCCCTCGCAGAAGCGGCACTGGTTGAGGTGCGAGACGAAGGTCGCCATCAGCTCCCGCTCGCCGACGCTCCACTCGGACGGGCCGCGCAGCACCTGGTGCACCCACGCGGTGAACGGCTCGCCGAAGAACTCCCGGCGGTAGTGCAGGATCTTGAGGATGTCGGCCGGCGGGCGGCCGCTGGCGATGCGGATGATCTTCAGCTTGACCCGGTCGCTGAAGCGCCAGGACCGGCTCAGGCTAGGCAGCCGCATGCCGCACCTCCGGTGCGCCGACCGGCGTCGCCTGCACCGAGGCGGGCATGGACTGGGTCGGGACGGCGCCCGCCGGGGCGGCGCCCGCGGCGAGCCGGGTCTCGGCGCGGGCCAGGGCGGCCAGGCCCGCGTCGACCCGGCGCCCGCCGGCGCCGAGCGCCACCGCCACGGTCAGCTCGTACACCTGGTCCTCCGACCAGCCGACCGCGAGCAGCTCGCGCACCTGCTCGTCGGTGCTGCGCCAGGCGTTCTCGCGCAGCGTCTCGACGTACCCGCGCAGTTCGTGGTTGAGCTCGTCGACCTTGGCCGCGGCGACGGCGTGCCGTACGCGCGACGGCGTCGATCCGGGACCGTCCAGCACGGCGTGGCGCAATGCGGCGAACAGGTCCTCGGCGGTGTTGTCTTCGTCGTGGTGAGGATGCAGGGGCACGAAGGCACCTTAGGCCGCGAAAGCCGTATTCGCTAGATCCATCCAGCCCGCTGCGTCCCACGGCACACCATTGGCACCCAGCGCTGCCTGCAGGTTCGGTAACGAGGGGGTGAACGGCAGTCCGATCACGACGTCGGCCGGCCCGTCGGCGCGCGGGCGCGCGTCGGCGTCGTCGCAGATCAGGACGGACACCTGCGGCCCGCAGGCGAGCAGCACCGCCCCGTCGCCCAGCGAGCGCAGCCGGCGGGCCGGGCGCAGCGGCGGCACCGGCCCGTAGAGCGCGGCCGCGTCGGCGGGCGACAGCACGGTCAGGTCGGCCCGGCGGGCGAACTCCTCGACCACCTCACGCAGCCACGGCAGGGCGGCCTCCGGCGCGTCGGCGGCGTCGGCGTGGAACAGGCGCGGGGGCCCCGGCGCGCGCCAGAGCCCCCGGGCGGCGACGAGCGCGTCCGGTCTGACCAGGGACGACACTCCACACAGGACCGCCCGCTCCATTGCGCCTCCCCGAACCGCGCCGCCGGTGCCCCGTCCGGCGGTGGATGTCAGAGCCAGCATGTCACGGTGGTAACCCTCAGGAAACCATGGAGCCGACGACGGGTTTCGTCAGGAGCGCGGAGGCGTTGCGGCCGATACCGGGGTCGAGCGTGCGGGCCACGAAGATGGAGTGCCAGACGCAGAACACCAGCACCGTCCAGATCTTGCGGGAGTGGTCGGCGGTCCCCGCGCGGTGCTCCTTGAGCAGCCCGTCCACGTACGTCAGGTCGAGCAGGTCGTCGGCGCCGGAGGTGTGCAGGATCTCGCGGGCCCAGTCGAACATCTCGCCGGCCAGCCACACCCGGGTCGGGGTGGGAAAGCCCAGCTTCGGCCGGTTCACGATGGCCGGCGGCACCACCTGCTCCAGCGCCTTGCGCAGCGCGTACTTGGTGGCGGTCGAGCGCGGCGGCACCTTGAACTCCTGCGGCAGGCGCGCGGCCACCGCGAACACCTCGCGGTCCAGGAACGGCACCCGCAGCTCCAGCGAGTGCGCCATCGACATGCGGTCGGCCTTGACCAGGATGTCGCCGCGCAGCCAGGTGTGGATGTCGACGTACTGCATGGTGGCGACGTCGTCCAGGCCGTCGGCGGCGGCCTCGGCGAAGTACGGCGCGGTGACGTCGGTGAACCGGGCCGCCGCGTCGGCGGCGTCCTTGCGGCGCAGCAGCCTGCGCAGCTCGGCGTCGTCGGTGAAGATCCGCGAGTTGCCGCAGAAGCGCTCGGTCAGCGGCGTGGTGCCCCGCTCCAGGTAGCTCTTGCCGCGCACGCCGTGCGGGATCGCCTTGGAGATCGCCCGCAGGCCGCGCTGGAACGGGTCGGGCAGCCGGGTCACCGGCGCCAGCGACAGCGGCTCGCGGTAGATGCCGTACCCGCCGAAGAACTCGTCCGCGCCCTCGCCGGACAGCACCACCGTGACATGCTGGGCCGCGGTCTGCGCGACGTGGTAGAGCGGCACCAGGGACGGGTCGGCGACCGGGTCGTCCAGGTGCCAGACGATGCGGGGCAGGGCGTTCATCATGTCCTGCGCGTCGATCTTGGTGGGGATGGTGGTCACCCCGAGGTGGCGGGCCGAGTCCTGGGCCACGTCGATCTCGGAGTACCCGTCCACGTCGAAGCCGACCGTGAAGGTCAGGATGTCCGGGTTCCACTCCCGGGCCAGCGCCACCACCGCGGTGGAGTCGATGCCGCTGGACAGGAACGCGCCGACCGGCACGTCCGAGCGCATGTGCAGGCGCACGCTCTCGCGCAGGGTCTCGCGGATCTCGTCGAACAGCCGCTGCGGGTGCTCGACCGAGGTGGGGCGCAGCACCGGCCGGAACCAGCGGCGGCGGGTCAGCTCCCCGCCGCTGCGCGGGCTGTCGGGGGGCCCGGGGCGCCAGGTCAGGCACTCCCCCGAGCCGATGCGCTCGATGCCCCGGTGCAGCGTGTGCGGCTCCGGCACGTACTGGAAGGTGAGCAGGTGGGACAGCTCCACCGGGCCGATCCCGGCGTTGCCCGCGGTGGCGCTGGCCGCGAACGGCAGCAGCGCCTTCTTCTCGCTGGCCAGGAACAGCCCGTCCACGGTGTGCAGGTAGTGCAGCGGCTTGATGCCGAAGTGGTCGCGCGCGCCGAACGCGGCGCGCTCCTGCCGGTCCCAGATCACGAAGGCGAACATGCCCCGCAGCCGGTCCAGCACCGCCTCGCCCCAGTAGTGGTATCCGGCGACGATGACCTCGCCGTCGCCCTGGGTGGCGAACTCCGCGCCGAAGGAGTCGATCAGCTCCTGGCGCAGCTCGACGTAGTTGTAGATCTCCCCGTTGAAGGTGAGCAGGTAGCGGGGCTCGGCCGGCGCGGCGCCGTCCGCGGCGGGCGGGCCCCAGGGCAGCGGCTCCTTGGAGAACTCCACGTCGATGATGGCCAGCCGCTTGTGCGCGAAGATCGCGTCGGTGCCGACGACGTCCAGCCCGGTGTCGTCGGGGCCGCGGTGGTGCAGCCGTTCGAGGGCTTCGCGCAGCGGCTCCGCGAAGGCATCAACCGTGCCCTGACTACTGAAAAAGGCCAAAAGTCCGCACACGTGGGCAATCATGCCAGCCACCTGCGGGCGATAGGCTCAGAACACACGAAGACATTGCTCGGAGGCGGCAATATGACTGAAGAGAAGAAGGGCACCGAGTCGCACGACCCTGCGTACCCGGAGAAGTTCCTGCAGTTCATGCGCACCGGATGGAGCGACACCGAGCTCCCGGTGACCCTGCGGGCGGAGGCCCCGAACCACGCCAAGCGCCGCGCGGCGCTGTCCGGCGCGTTCCCCGGCGAGACGCTGGTGATCCCGTCCGGGCACGAGATGGTCCGGGCCAACGACACCGACTTCCCCTACCGTCCGGGCAGCGACTTCGTCTACCTGACCGGCGAGCACGACCCCGAGAGCGTGCTGGTGCTGCGGCCCAACGGCTCCGGCCACGACGCGGTGCTGTACGTGCGCCCGCGCTCGCCTCGCGACACCGACGAGTTCTTCAAGGACCGCCGCTACGGCGAGCTGTGGATCGGCCGCCGCCACACGCTGCGCGAGAAGTCCGCGGAGCTGGGCGTCGAGACCGCCCACCTGGACAAGCTGCCCGAGGTCCTCGACGACCTCGCGCCGGGCCGCACCCGGGTGCTGCGCGGCCTCGACCCGCACGTCGACGGCCTGGTCCGGGCCGTGAACCCGGAGCGCGACCGCGAGCTGGCCTGGACCATCTCCGAGATGAAGCTGGTCAAGGACGAGTGGGAGATCGCCCAGCTACAGGACGCGATCGACGCCACCATCCGCGGCTTCGAGGACGTCGCCCGGATCATCCCGGCCGACCGGGCGATCTCCGAGCGCCTCATCGACGGCGTGTTCGGCCTGCGTGCCCGCCACGACGGCAACACCGTCGGCTACAGCTCGATCGTCGGCGCGGGCAGCAACGCCACCGTGCTGCACTGGATCCGCAACGACGGCCGCACCACGCCCGGCGAGCTGCTGCTCATGGACATGGGCATCGAGAACCGCAACCTCTACACCGCCGACGTCACCCGGACGATCCCGGTCAGCGGCACCTTCACCCCGCTGCAGCGCCAGGTGTACGACATCGTGCACCGCTCGCAGCAGGCCGGCATGGACTTCATCAAGCCCGGCGTCACGTTCGCCGACGTGCACACCACCTGCATGCGGGTGCTCGCCGAGGGCCTGCACGAGCTGGGCATCCTCCCGGTCAGCGTCGACGAGGCGATGTCGAAGGAGTCCACCATCTACCGCCGGTGGACCCTGCACGGCTTCGGTCACATGCTCGGCATCGACGTGCACGACTGCGCCCACGCCCGGCACGAGAAGTACAAGGACGGCGCACTCGACGAGGGCTACGTGCTCACCGTCGAGCCCGGCCTGTACTTCCAGCCCGAGGACGAGCTGGTCCCCGCCGAGCTGCGCGGCGTCGGCATCCGCATCGAGGACGACGTCCTGGTCACCAAGGACGGCTGCGTCAACCTCTCCGCGGGCCTGCCCCGCACCTCCGCCGACGTCGAAACCTGGCTCGCCACCCAGCGCGAGGCCGGCCCCCGCCTCCCCGGCTGAGGCCCCGGGGCCCGACCCCCCGAGCCGTTGATCATGAACTTATGGCACGGCTCGACGGCGTGTCCCGTGCACAACTTCATGATCGGCTGAACGACGAAGGGGCGGCCCGCGCGATGCGGGCCGCCCCTTTCGGCTGTGCGGTCAGCGGGTGGTGAAGACCGCCACCGTCCGGCCGGGGACCGTGAAGGCGCCCGTGGACGGGGCGTACGCCGACTGGCGGACCAGCGGGTCGACCGACCCGGCCAGCACCGGGTGCAGGCCCAGCCGTGCGTTCTTCAGCGAGGCCACGGTCTGCGTGGTGCTCGACGGGGTGGCGTTGAAGACCACCACGACCGTCCTGCCGTCCTTGCGGATCACCATCGTGATCACACCCGGCGTCTCGGCCGCCCCGGACAGCGGGAACGTCACCGACTGCTGCACCTCGGCCTGCGTACGCAGGGAGAACAGCGGGCTGGACGAGCGGACCCGCAGCAGCTCGGCGAACCGCTCCCCCGCCAGGCCGATCGCGTCGCAGCCCGGCACCAGGGCCGGATCGGCCAGCAGCGGCTTGGCGTAGCCCCACTTGCTCTCGTTGTCCGCCGCGGGCGGCAGGCCCGCGCCGAACCCGTTGCCGGAGCCGCAGTCCCAGCGGATGGCGTTGAACCAGTCACCGGAGTTGTACGAGTTGCGGTCCAGCGACTTGCTGCGCAGCAGGTCCGAGCCCGCCGTCACGAACCCGGTGCCCTGGCTGAACACCACCGTCGACAGCGCCAGCACCTGCATCCGCGCCCGGTCCGTCGCCGGGGTGTCCTGCGGCAGCTTGTACGCCAGCGCGTCGAACAGGATCTCGTTGTCGTGCGCGTCGACGTACGTCACCGCCTCACCCGGCGCCTTGGTGTACCCGGCGGGCGAGCCGTTGTAGTCCACCTCGGCCCCGGTCACCTGCGCGCCGGTGGAGTCGGTGAACGCGTACCCGGCCAGGTTGCCGGCCAGCCCGACCTTGATCTGGTCCTGCTGGTGCAGCAGCCGCGCCTTCTGCTCGGCCGCCGTGCCGTTGACCGCGTCCCCGTTCGGGTCGGTGAACAGGCCCGACGCGAAGCCCTGGCGGCGCGGGTTGTCGTCGAACGGCCCGCCGCCGCGCACGGCGTCACGCAGCCGGTCGTTGAACGTGGCGATGCCGGTGCCCGCCATGTTCGCCTGCGTGGCCTGCTCGAACCGGGCATCGTCGGCGACCTCGCCGAAGTTCCAGCCCTCGCCGTAGAGCAGGATCGACTTGCCGTCGACGCCGTCGCGGCTCAGCGTGAGCCGGTCCAGCGCCTCGCGGACGTCGAGCAGGTTCTGCTTCGGGTGGTGGCCCATCAGGTCGAACCGGAACCCGTCCACCTGGTACGCCTTGGCCCAGGTGACCAGCGAGTCCACCACCAGCTTGCCCATCATCGCGTGCTCGGGCGCGGTGTTGGCGCAGCAGGTGGAGGTGGCCACGGCCCCGTCCTCCAGCAGCCGGTGGTAATAGCCGGGCACGATCCGGTCCAGCACCGACTTCGGGTCGTCGCCCGCCGCCGAGGTGTGGTTGTAGACCACGTCCAGCACCACCCGCAGGCCGGAGCGGTGGATGCCGTCCACCATGGACTGGAACTCGGTGTTGCGCGCCTTGCCCTCGGGGTTCGTCGCGTAGCCGCCCTCCGGCACGGTGTAGTGCAGCGGGTCGTAGCCCCAGTTGTAGCCGTCGGTGGCGGCCACCGCCGCCACGCACGCCTGCTGCTGCGCCGAGTCCGGCGGCAGCGACGGCAGGTCACAGGCGGGCTGCTGCTGGTCGGCGCGCTGCTCGGGGATGGTCGCGAAGTCGAACACCGGCAGCAGGTGCAGGTGCGAGACCCCGGCGTCGGCCAGCGACCTCAGGTGCTTCATGCCCGCGGTGCCCGGGTCGGTGAAGGCGGCGTACGTGCCGCGCCTGTCCTGCGGCACCGTGGTGTCGGCGACGGAGAAGTCGCGCACGGACAGCTCCTGGATCTGCGCCCGGCCGGTCCAGGCCGGGCTCTTCGCCGCCGGCTTCGGCAGCGCCGCCAGGTCGATGAGCTGGCTGTGCGTGGAGTTCGCCGACAGCGCGACCGCGTACGGGTCGGTGACCGAGGCGGTGACGACCTCCTTCTTCGCGGGCTGCCACACGCTGACCCGGAACCGGTAGTACTTGCCGGCCCAGTCGCTCGATCCGGTCACCTGCCAGACGCCGGTGCTGTCGTCGCGCTGCATCGACACGGTGCGCGGGGTCGCCGCTGGGGTGTCGAACAGCTCCAGCGTGACGTCCTTGGCGGTCGGTGCCCACAGGGCGAGGCTGGGCCTGCCCTTGGCGAAGACAGGCCCGAGGACCGCGCCGCGCGCGCCGGAGTACACGTCGTCGAGCACGCCCGGCACCTGCACGCCGGTCGCCGAGAGCAGCCTGCCCTCGTGGTCGCTCTCGGTGACCACGAGCTGCCCGCGTAGCGCGTTCTTCAGCGTGGCCAGCGACGCGGCCACGTCGAACGCGCCGTACGCCCACAGGTGCGGGAACCTGCGGCGCTGCGCCTCGGACAGGCCGCCCGACGCGTTCAGCCGGATCTTGGTGAACTCGCCGGCCAGCGCGCCGTCCACCACGGACAGTCCGCCGTTCGGTGCGACGACCAGGTCGTACACCTTGCCGTCGGTGTCGTGCTTGGTCCAGGCGAGCGTGCCCCGGTCCAGGAAGTGGGCGGACGACTTCGTCAGGTCGATGTCGAGCGCCGCGCCCTTGACCGACGGCCGCAGGTAGGCCTGCTGCCCGGACAGGATCCACGCCTCGTGCCCGAACGTGGCGAAGTCCAGCCGCTGGTCGGCGGGCAGGTCCTTCTCGTCGCCCCGGTGGATGATGTAGTTCACCCCGGTCGCGCCCTCGACCAGCGGGATCCGCCAGTACGCGCCGAACGCGTCGGTGCCGGTCGGCAGCATCGGGCTGCCCCACTCGACGGGGTTGGCGTTGCCGTCCCACAGGTGCAGGCCCCAGCCGTCGTAGTCGCCGTCGGCGCGGCGGTAGTGCAGCACCGCGGTGCGCTCGGCGGCCGCGCGGGTCGGGTGCACGGTGGCGTCGCCCGACGCGATCCAGGCCTCGCCGACGCCCAGGTCCACGGCGAGGTCGGCGTTCGGGTCCTTCTCGTCGCCCCGGTGCACGATGAAGTTGACCGGCTTGGTGGCGTCGCCTACGGGCACACTCCAGTGTGCCCCGAACGCGTCGGTGCCGTCCGGCTGGCGCGGGCTGGCCCAGTCGGTGCCCGCTCCCGCGCCCAGCCCGTCGCCCCACAGGTGCAGGCC
This sequence comes from Catellatospora sp. NPDC049609, assembly GCF_040675365.1. NCBI lineage: Bacteria > Bacillati > Actinomycetota > Actinomycetes > Micromonosporales > Micromonosporaceae > Catellatospora > Catellatospora sp. NPDC049609. The sequence goes on from NZ_JBFAOU010000070.1 coordinate 20,644, forward strand.
CCAGCCGGGGTACGCCCCGTCCGGCCGCTTGTAGTGGATCTCAGCGGTGCCGGTGGCCGCGGCACGCGAGGTGTAGATCGTCGCGTCGCCGGACTTGAGCCAGATCTCGCCGACCCGGCTCGGGTCGACGCTGCGGTCGGCCTCGACGTCCTTGGCCCCGGCGCCGTTCACCACCAGGAAGCCCATGTTCGTGGCGCCCGGCTTGACCTTCACCCAGGCGAACCGGCCGTAGGAGTCCTCCCCGGCGAACGGCTGCCCCTGCGGCCACGGGTGCTGCATCGAGCCGTCGACGTCGCCCCAGGTGTACAGGCCCCACGGGGCGTAGTCGGCGTCACCGCGCCGGTAGTGCACCAGCACGTACTCGCGCTGCGCGGCCTGCGCGGGCGAGGCCACGGTGATCCCGCTGACCGCGCTCGCGGTGCGGCCCTGCCCGTCCCGGACCACGGCCTTGTAGCGCACGCTCGTGCCCCCGGCCAGGCCGGTCAGGTCGTGGTGCACGGTGTAGTCCGAGATCGCGCCGGACGGACTCGCGGTGCCGAGCAGCTTCCACGGGCCGTCGCCGACCTGCGCGGCGAAGGTGACCGTGGCCAGCGGGTCGCCGGTGACCTGCGCGGTGACCGCGGCCCGGGTGGCGACCTTGGTGCCGTCGGCCGGGGCGATGGTCACCTGCGGGGCGCCCGCCTCGGGCAGCGCCCGGTCGGCACGCAGCACGACGCTGGACAGCGCCGGCACGGTGATCGTCACCTTGCCGTCGGCACCGGCCGTCGGACCGTCGCCCACCGCGGGGTGGAGCTGCCCGAACACCGCTCCCGCGGTGGCCGTGTCCACGGTGACCGCCTTCGGCGCGGTGCCGCTGTTGGCGGCCACCAGGTATTCGACGCGCTGGGCCGGGTCGATGCGGGAGAAGGCGAACACGCCGTCGCCCGCGTGCCGGGTCAGCTGCACGCCGTCGCGCAGCGCCGGGTGCGCCTGGCGCAGCGCGCCCAGGTCGGCGATGGCGCGGTAGAGCGGGTGGGTGGTGTCGAACTGGTCGGCCGCGTGGGTGCGGTCGGTGCCGAGCAGGTCGTCGTCGAGGTAGTCGGCCACCTGGCTGGCGAACATGTCCTGCCGGGAGTCCTTGTCCCCGCCGTTGCCGGTGAAGCCCTGCTCGTCACCGGAGTAGACGACGGGCTGGCCGCGGGTCAGGAACATCAGCTCGTGCGCGAGCCGGTCACGGGCCAGCGCGGACGCCGGGTCGGCCCCGCTGTTGCGGATGAAGGTGCCGATGCGGCCCATGTCGTGGTTGCCGAGGAAGGTCGGCAGCGTGTACGCGTCGGTGCCGCGCGAGGTGTACATGCCGTCGGCGGCGTACAGGTCGGCCAGGCCCTGGCCGGAGCCGCCGGTGACGAAGCCCTGCGCGGCGGCCTGGAAGCCGAAGTCCAGCGTGGCCTGCAGCCGGCCCTGCCGCACGTAGCTCGACATGATCGCCGGGTCGGCCGAGTACACCTCGCCGAACATGAAGAAGTCCGGCTTGCCGGCCTTCGCGGCGTCGGCCGCGATGCCCTGGCTGAACTGCGGCCAGAACTCCATGTTCACGTGCTTGGCGGTGTCGAGCCGGAAACCGTCGACGCCGGTGGACGCGATCCAGTCCGAGTAGATCTTCGTCATGCCGCGGACCACGTCCGGTCGCTCGGTCCACAGGTCGTCCAGGCCGAAGAAGTCGCCGTAGGTGCTGTTCTCACCGGAGAAGGTCGAGTCGCCGCGGTTGTGGTACATCGTCGGGTCGTTCAGCCACGCGGGCACCTTGGCCTTCGCGTCGGCCGAGTTCTTGAACACCGGCGTGTACGGCATCGACGTGCGGTCCACCGCGGGGAAGCCGCTCCTGCCGTCGGCGTAGTTGGCGTCCTCGAAGGACCGGCCGTGCGCGTCGGCATACGGGCTGGTCTTCTTGTCCACGTAGGAGTACTGGTTCTCCTCGTACGCGATGACGTCCGCGGTGTGGTTCACGATCACGTCGAGGTAGATCTTGATACCGCGCTGGTGCGCGAGCTTGACCAGCTTCTTCAGGTCCGCGTTGGTGCCGAAGTGCGGGTCCACCTGGGTGAAGTCGGTGATCCAGTAACCGTGGTAGCCCGCCGAGGCGTCGGCCCCGGTGCCCTGCACCGGCCGGTTCTTGAACACCGGCGCCAGCCAGATCGCCGTGGTGCCCAGGCCCTGGATGTAGTCCAGCTTGTCCATCACGCCAGCCAGGTCGCCGCCGTGGTAGAAGCCCTTGTCGGTCTTGTCCAGGCCGGTCTTGAGCCGGTCGCCGCTCAGCCCGCCCTTGTCGTTGCGGGTGTCGCCGTTGGCGAAGCGGTCGGGCAGCACGAAGTAGAACTGCTCCGCCCGGCGCTGCGGCGCGGCGGCGGCGGCGAGCGCGGCGGCGGCCGGCTCGTCCTGCCAGTACGTCTCTCCGGCCTCGACCCACTGCACGGGGCCGCCGCCGGTCAGGACGCGGATGACCACGATCGGGGCCGCGGCGAGCACCAGCGCCAGCAGTCCGATCAGGAGGATCCTGGTGTTTCTCAAGTTCCCGCGCAGCGGTGCCGCGGTGCGCGCGAGGGCGCGTAGGGCTGCCATGGGCCAACTCCTGCGGAAGGGGTATCGGGGGCGTCACACGAGCATCAGCCGCAACATACGGGTAACTGAAATGTTTCCGCAAGACCTTGCAACCTTTGACGTGTTGCCAGCATCGCCGTGAAACGCCCACCATGCGCCACCCGTCTGAGGTCGCCCGGAAGCTTGCCCACCCTTGCCGCAAGTCGGATATCAGCCGTCAAATAGACCTAATCGGCCGATACCCACCGCGACTCCGGACCGAGAGGTGGAGCCCTCCATGGAAGCCATCACCGAACTGCTGGGCAGCATCCACGACCTGCTGGCCAGCCTCATCGCGATCCTCACCGGCGGCGGCGTGCCCGGCCTGCCCGACCCCAGCCTCCCCCCGATCCCCGAGCTCCCCGTCCCGCCCCTCCCACCCGTCCCCTGACGCACGAAAAGGAAGGGCACCTTCTCAACGCTCCGCGTATAAGAAGGTGCCCTTCCTAACCCCACACCCGGTGGCACCCGGGCACGGGGGTCCGGAGGCCGCCCGGCACCGCTGGGCCGGCACCGGGCGGCGGCACGGGATCAGAGCACGTCGTGGCCCGGGTGGTCGGCGTCGCCCACGTCCACCCGGCGCGGCTCGCTCGGGATCACGCCCAGCTTGCCCGCCTGGTAGTCCTCGAACGCCTGGACCAGCTCGGCCTTCGTGTTCATCACGAACGGCCCGTACGCCATCACCGGCTCGCGGATCGGCAGGCCGCCCAGGATCAGCACGTCCATGCCCGCCGCGTTGCGGCTCTCCTGCACCGGATCGGCCTCGACGGTGAGCACGTCGCCCGGCCCGAACACCGCCAGGTCGCCCAGCTTCACCGGTCGCCTGTCCGCGCCGACCGAGCCCGCCCCCGCCAGCGTGTACACCAGCGCGTTGAAGTCCGGCCGCCACGGCAGCCGCAGCTGCGCCCCCGGCGCCAGGGTCGCGTGCACCAGCGCGATCGGCGTGTGCGTGATGCCCGGCCCGGCGTGCCCGGCGACGTCACCGGCGATGACGCGCAGCAGCACCCCGCCGTCCGGCGAGCTGAGCAGCGACACCTGACCGGCCCGGATGTCCTGGTAGCGCGGCGGCGACATCTTCTGCTTCGCGGGCAGGTTCACCCACAGCTGGAAGCCGTGGAACAGCCCACCCGACACCACCAGCTCCTCCGGCGGCGCCTCGATGTGCAGCAGGCCGGAACCGGCCGTCATCCACTGCGTGTCGCCGTCGCTGATCAGGCCGCCGCCGCCGTGCGAGTCCTGGTGGCGGAACGTGCCGTCGAGCAGGTAGGTCACGGTCTCGAAGCCGCGGTGCGGGTGCCAGGGCGTGCCCTTCGGCTCGCCGGGGGCGTACTCCACCTCACCCATCTGGTCCATGTGGATGAACGGGTCGAGCGTCTTCAGGTCCACCCCCGCGAACGCGCGCCGGACCGGGAACCCCTCGCCCTCGAACCCCGACGGCGCGGCGGTCACCGACACGACCCTCCGCTCGGCGGCGGCCTCGCCCGGCACTGGCACCCGCGGCAGCACCAGCAGGTCTTCGACGGTAACGGCAGGCATGACGCCCTCCTCAGCACTAGCTTTCCCCAACACAATAGTTGAACAGTCAACGATCGTCCAACATTCCCCGGGGATCGGGCGCGCGAGGGCAGGGCAGACAGACGGCTCAGGCCGGGGCGGGGCGGGCGGTGTCGGTGGCCATGCGCACTGCGAGCGCGCCGAGCATCGTGCCCATCAGGTAGCGCTGGGCGCGCAGCCATACCGGCCGGCCCGACAGGAACCCGGCGATGGCGCCCGCGGCGAGCACGATCAGGCCGTTGACGGTCACCGCGACGGCGATCTGCACCGCGCCCAGCGCGAACCCCTGCGCCAGCACATGACCTGCTTCAGGCTGGACGAACTGCGGGATCAGCGAGAGGTACATGATCGCGATCTTCGGGTTGAGCAGGTTGGTGACCAGGCCCATCGTGAACAGCCGCCGGTTCGAGTCCGGCGGCAGCGCGGCCGGCTCGAACACCGACACCCCGCCCGGCCGCAGGGTCTTGAAGGCCAGCCAGCCGAGGTACGCCGCACCGGCGAGCTTGACCGCGAGATAGAGCTGCGGCACCGCGACGAAGATCGCCGAGAGCCCGAGGTTCGTGGCCGTCAGATAGACCAGAAACCCCACCGCCACGCCCGACAGCGACATCAGTCCCGCCCGCCGCCCCTGGGTGATGCTGCGCGACACCAGGTACATCATGTTCGGCCCGGGCGTCAGCACCATCGCCAGCGCGACCGCGAACACTCCCAGCACCGCACCCCACGTGATCATGCATCCACCCTCCCCCCGCTACCGGGTTCAGGCGACAGCCAATCCGCATCCCGTGGCCCTAACGACCCCACTGGCCCTCGGCCGCAGCGTTGATCATGAAGTTAGGGCAGCGACACGCCGTCGAACACGCCCATAAGTTCATGATCAACGAACCCGCAGGGCTAGGCGGCGATGAACTCGAGGCGGTTGGCGTGGGGGTCTTCGGTGTGGAAGCGGCGGATGCCGGGGATCTCGTCGTTGGCCCAGGTGACGGGGTAGCCGGCCGCTGCCACGCGGGCGGCGAGGGCGTCGAGGTCGGGGCGGAGCAGGGCGGGGTGGGCCTTGCGGGCGGGGCGGAAGTCGTCCTCGACGCCGAGGTGCAGCTCGCTGCCGAACTCGTCGGTGAACCAGCAGCCGCCGCGGGCGGCGAGCACGGGCGGCTTGGGCTTCTCGGTCATGCCGAGGACGCCGACGTAGAAAGCCCGCAGGACGTCCTCGCTGCCCCGGGGGCAGGCGACCTGTACGTGGTGAATCACATCCCGGAGTCTGGCACGGGCTTGCGCGCAAAACAAGACGGACGTACGGTTTAGTTCGGCGGGGGCCACCCCGAGTAAGTCTTGCCTTACCTGCCCCGGCCCCGGCCCCTGCGAAAGACTCAAGAGCTGTAACACACCCGCTGTGAAGGAGTACGACGTGGCGAGCCTCGACACGTTCGGTGCCAAGAGCGAGCTGCGCGTCGGTGACGCCAGCTACGAGATCTTCCAGATCAACAAGGTGGAGGGCCACGAGCGGCTGCCCTTCAGCCTGAAGATCCTGCTGGAGAACCTGCTCCGCACCGAGGACGGCGCCAACATCACCGCCGATCACATCCGCGCGCTGGGCGGCTGGGACCCGGCCGCCGAGCCGAGCGTGGAGATCCAGTTCACGCCCGCCCGCGTCCTCATGCAGGACTTCACCGGCGTGCCCTGCGTCGTCGACCTCGCCACCATGCGCGAGGCCGTGCGCGACCTGGGCGGCGACGCCTCCAAGGTCAACCCGCTGGCCCCGGCCGAGCTGGTCATCGACCACTCCGTGATCGCCGACGTGTTCGGCCGCCAGGACGCGTTCGAGCGCAACGTCGAGATCGAGTACGGCCGCAACCAGGAGCGCTACCAGTTCCTGCGCTGGGGCCAGACGGCGTTCAACGAGTTCAAGGTCGTGCCGCCGGGCACCGGCATCGTGCACCAGGTGAACATCGAGCACCTGGCCCGCGTGGTCATGCCGCGCGGCGGCCAGGCGTACCCGGACACCGTGGTCGGCACCGACTCGCACACCACCATGGTCAACGGCCTGGGCGTGCTGGGCTGGGGCGTGGGCGGCATCGAGGCCGAGGCCGCGATGCTGGGCCAGCCGGTCAGCATGCTGATCCCGAAGGTCGTCGGCTTCAAGCTGTTCGGCGAGCTGCCCTCGGGCACCACCGCGACCGACCTGGTGCTGACCATCACGCAGATGCTGCGCAAGCACGGCGTGGTCGGCAAGTTCGTCGAGTTCTACGGCTCCGGCGTGACCGCGGTGCCCCTGGCCAACCGGGCGACCATCGGCAACATGAGCCCCGAGTTCGGCTCCACCTGCGCGATCTTCCCGATCGACGCGGAGACCATCGCCTACCTGGAGCTCACCGGCCGCTCCGCCGAGCAGATCGCGCTCGTCGAGGCGTACGCCAAGGAGCAGGGCCTGTGGCACGACCCGTCGGTCGAGCCGGTCTTCTCGGAGTACCTGGAGCTGGACCTGTCGACGGTGGTGCCGAGCATCGCCGGCCCGAAGCGCCCGCAGGACCGGGTCGAGCTGACCCAGGCCAAGACCGCGTTCCGCGCCGCGCTGCCGGACTACGTCGACGACGACGACACCGACGAGGCGGGCAAGGAGAGCTTCCCGGCGTCGGACGCCCCGGCGCACACGGTGACCCGGGCCAGCAGCCCGACCCCGGTGACCGCCGCCGACGGCACGGTCTACCACCTCGACCACGGCGCGGTCGTGATCGCGTCCATCACCTCCTGCACCAACACGTCGAACCCGCAGGTCATGCTGGGTGCGGCGCTGCTGGCCAAGAAGGCGGTCGAGCGGGGCCTGCGCGCCAAGCCGTGGGTGAAGACCACGCTGGCGCCCGGCTCCAAGGTGGTCATGGACTACTACGCCAAGGCCGGCCTGGTGCCGTACCTGGAGAAGCTCGGCTTCCACCTGGTCGGCTACGGCTGCGTGACCTGCATCGGCAACTCCGGCCCGCTGCCGGAGGAGATCAGCGCCGCGGTCAACGCGTCCGACCTCGCGGTGGTGTCGGTGCTGTCCGGCAACCGCAACTTCGAGGGCCGGATCAACCCCGACGTCAAGATGAACTACCTGGCGTCCCCGCCGCTGGTCGTGGCGTACGCCATCGCCGGCAGCATGGACGTCGACCTGGTCCACGACCCGCTGGGGGTGGACGCGGACGGCAAGCCGGTGTATCTGGCCGACATCTGGCCGACCCCGGCCGAGGTGCAGGAGACCATCAACCAGGCGATCTCGGCGGAGATGTTCACCAAGGACTACGCCGACGTGTTCGCCGGCGACGAGCGCTGGCAGGGCCTGGCGACGCCGACCGGTGACACGTTCGCCTGGGCCGGTGACTCGACGTACGTGCGCAAGCCGCCGTACTTCGAGGGCATGGCGGCGCAGCCGTCGCCGGTGAGCGACATCGCCGGTGCCCGGGTGCTGGCCAAGCTCGGCGACTCGGTGACCACCGACCACATCTCGCCCGCCGGCTCCATCAAGGCGGACTCCCCGGCCGGCAAGTACCTGGCCGAGCACGGGGTGGACCGCAAGGACTTCAACTCGTACGGTTCCCGCCGCGGCAACCACGAGGTGATGATCCGGGGCACCTTCGCCAACATCCGCCTGCGCAACCAGATCGCGCCCGGCACCGAGGGCGGCTTCACCCGCGACTTCACCGTCGCGGACGCCCCGGTGACGACGATCTACGACGCGAGCGTGAACTACCAGGCCGCGGGCGTGCCGCTGGTGATCCTGTCGGGCAAGGAGTACGGTTCCGGCTCCTCGCGCGACTGGGCCGCCAAGGGCACCGCGCTGCTGGGCGTGAAGGCCGTCATCGCCGAGTCGTACGAGCGCATCCACCGCTCGAACCTCATCGGCATGGGCGTGCTGCCGCTGCAGTATCCCGCCGGGCAGACCGCCGACTCGCTCGGCCTGACCGGCACCGAGACCTTCACCATCACCGGCGTGGAGGCCCTCAACGCGGGCACCACCCCGAAGACGGTCACGGTCACGACCGACTCCGGCGTCACCTTCCAGGCGGTCGTCCGCATCGACACCCCCGGTGAGGCGGACTACTACCGCCACGGCGGCATCCTGCAGTACGTCCTCCGCAAGATGCTCGAGAGCTGACCCTCCCCGCGAGGTAAGGAAGGGCACCTTCTTAACGCTATGCGTTGTAGAAGGTGCCCTTCTTAACGTGCTGTGCCGGTGGGCGCCGATCGTCACGGTGCAAGATCGCGACTTTGTGTCCGGACGTGAGGTCTCACCGCACTTTCCGACACGAATCAACGATCTTCGCCCTGGGCCACCGCCGCGGCCGCCGCTGTGTCCGGCTGCCCCGGCCGGTCGGGGTTAAGAGGGTGCCCTTCCTCTACGCATAGCGTTAAGAAGGTGCCCTTCCTTTCGTGGGCGGGGGTTCGGCGGCGGACTAATGTCGTTGCATGAGCAACGTTGAGGCGGCGCCGGTGGAGACGGCCTGCGGGCATGAGCAGGTGCCGGAGGGGCCGACGCACGAGCTGATGCCCGGCCGGGAGGTCGTGCTCGGCGGCCCGCGGGGCATGGCGGTCAGCCGGACGCTGCCGCACAAGGAGCGGCGCATGGTCGGGGCCTGGTGCTTCGTCGACCAGTACGGCCCGGCCGAGCACGACATGCGTGTCGCGCCGCACCCGCACACCGGCCTGCAGACCGTGACCTGGCTGGTCGCGGGCGAGGTGCTGCACCGCGACAGCATCGGCAGCGAGGCGCTCATCCGCCCCGGCCAGCTCAACATCATGACCGCGGGGCACGGCATCGCGCACTCCGAGGAGTCGCCGGCCGGCCGGACCGGGCCGCTGCACGGCGTGCAGCTGTGGGTGGCCCTGCCCGAGCAGGCGCGGTCGGTCGCGCCCGCGTTCGCCCACCACGCCGACCTGCCCGTGCTGACGCGGGCCGGGGCTGTGCTCACGGTGCTGCTGGGCGAGCTGGACGGGGCCGTGTCGCCCGCGACGGCGTACACCCCCATCATGGGCGCGGAGGCCGCACTGGACGGCGGGGCCCGGCTCACGCTGCCGCTGCGGTCCGATTTCGAGTACGCGGCGCTGGTGCTCGACGGCGCCGCCCGCGTCGACGGCGTGCCGCTGGCGCCGGGGACCCTGCTCTACCTCGGGCGCGAGCGCACGTCGCTCGACCTGGCCACCGACGCCCCGGCCCGGGTGCTGCTGCTGGGCGGCGAGCCGTTCGACGAGGAGATCGTGATGTGGTGGAACTTCGTCGGCCGCAGCCACGACGACGTCGCCGCCGCCCGCGAGCAGTGGATGGCCGGCGACCCGCGCTTCGGCGAGGTCACCGGCTACGACGGCGCGCCACTGCCGGCCCCCGTCCTGCCCAACGCGCAGCTCAAACCCCGCGGCCGCCGCCGCTGACGCGTCGCCGCCCCGACGCCCGCCCCGCCCGCGCGGCGTCCGGGACGCCGTCGAGCCCCCGGACCGCGGCCAAGATCCGTCGATTTGCCTGGCACATGGGCGAATGAGCGTTCAAGATACGCCCATGTGCCAGGCAGGTCCGGCGATCGTGGCCGGGCTGACCGGAGGCGGTCAGCGGACGCCGGCTTCGGCGAGGAGCTCGGCGGTGATGGCCTGCTCGTCGAGGCCGGTCAGGCCGCGAGCGGTGAACCAGGTCGCGACGTTGTGCACGTCCCGGGCCAGGAACCGCTTGCCCTGCGGGTTGGCCACCACGTCCACGATCTGCGGCAGATCGATGATGACCAGCCGCCCCTCGTGGACCAGGATGTTGTACGGCGACAGGTCGCCGTGCGCGAACCCGGCGCGGGCCAGCACGGTCAGGCCCAGCACCAGCTGCTGCCACAGGTCGGCGAGCCCGGCCTCGTCCTCGCGCACCTGCGCCAGCCGCGGCGCGGCGGTGCCGTCGGGCGCGCCGATGAACTCCTGCAGCACCTCGGTGCCCAGGATCTGCACCGGGTACGGCGTGAATGGCGCGACGTCGAGCTGCTGCGCGATCTCCCACAGCCGCACCAGCGCGCCGAACTCGGCCGCCGCCCACTGCCCGGCGATGGCCTCCTTGCCGAACGCGCTGCGGTTGGCCATGGCCCGGTTGACCCGGGACTCCTTGTCCCGGCGGCCTTCCAGGTAGCCCGCGTCGCGGTGGAACATGCGGTGGTCGTGGCTTCGGTAGCGCTTGGCCGCCAGCAGGCAGCCGCGGTCCGTGCCGGGCACGTGCCGGTGCAGCAGGAAGACGTCGGCCTCCTTGCCGGTCTTCAGCACGCCGCGCTCGACGTCGACCGCGGCCAGCTCGGTGACCAGCCAGTCGGGGTGCGGATGCGGCCCGCGCTCGGTCGGGGTCGACAGGTCCCAGGTGGACCAGCGGTCGCCGAACTCAGGCTTGTCGGGAGTCTCGTCCCACTCGATCTCTGCGGCGTACGACTTCTCGAAGGTCAGTTCGTCGTCGTCGAAACGGTTCCGGCGGTTACCGCGGCCGGCGCGCGGAAAGTCGTGCTCTCGCACTGGAGGTGCTCCTTGGTCGGAGAGAGGAAGAAAGAGGCGAAACGCGGGCAGCGCACAGCGACAGCGGCAACCATTCGGCTCAACTCCCTTCTCTCTCCGCCCAGGGCGATCCCCCGGGGGCACGAAACAACGCCGCCGAGTCTGGCGAACCCGGCGCCCACCTGTCAACCGATTTTCTGCTGCGGTCCGCGTCACACCCGGCCGCGGAGTCGATCAGGAACCTGTGCCCATGACACGCCGTCGAGCCGTGCCATAAGTTCATGATCAACCGCAAAAAAAGGGGGGTCAGCGCATCATGCGGTGGGGTGGGTCGGCGGCCAGGACGGCGGCGACGGCCTGGATGGCGCCTTCGGCTATGCGGGTGGGGCCGAAGCGGCGTTCGGTCCACTGGCGGCCGCGGTGTATCCAGACGCTGGGGATGCCGATGGTGGTGGCGCCGCCGATGTCGGCTTCCGGGCTGTCACCGATCAGCCAGGCGCCACGCAGCCGCATCCTGGCCCGCTCCGCGGCGATCTCGAAGATGCGCGGGTTGGGCTTGCGGCAGTCGACCTCCTGCGAGACCACCCAGTCGGCGACGAAGCGGTCCAGGCCGGTACGCCTGATCTTCGCCTCCTGCTGGCGGGTCTCGCCGTTCGTCACGATCACAGGCACCCAGCCGGCGTCGCCGGCGATCCGCAGCGCGGCGCCGACCATCGGATCCAGCCGCGTGCACTCGATCTGCCCCTCGTGCAACTCCTCGACCAGGTCGATCACGGAGTTGCGCAGTCGATAGCGGTCACGGATCGCGTCGGCCAGGTCCCAGCGCGACGTGAGACCGTCCGCGTCGGCGTCCACCAGCCAGTCGATGTCGTACGGCGGGGCACTGATCTCGGACAGGAACCGAGTACCCCACGTCCGGAAGGCGCCTGCGCGGTCGACCAGTGTGTTGTCGAGGTCCAACAGCAACAAAGGCACGCGGGCACGATACGTGACTCAGGACACGCTGGTGAAGCCCCCCGCGTGCGCGAAACGAGCCGGAACCGAAATCGATCTCGCGTTCACACCAGATCCGCGTCGACGCCGAAGGTGTCGCGCGAGCGGGCGGCCTTGATCTGCTGGCGGGCCCAGGTCTCGCTGGGCGTCCGGCCGTACTCCCGGGTCGCCCACTCGCGGACCCCGCCCACGGTGACCTCCTCGCCCCGCGACAGCGCGTCGGCGATCATCCGCTGCACCGGCTCCTGGATGTGGTTGAGCATCCCGCGCGAGGTGATCTCGCTGGTGTCCGACAGCGGCCGGTGGCCCATGGGCTCGCGGCCGCCGCCCGGCGCGCTCCACACCGACTCCAGGGTGGCGCGCAAGGCCGGGTCGAGGATCGTGCCGCGCTCGTCGCGCTCGGGTGCCTGCGGTGCCAGGGCGGCCGGCTCGGGCTCCGACGGCGCGGGCGGCTCCGGCGGGCTCGGCTGGTAGGGCACGGTCTGCGGCAGCTGCTGCGGCGCGACCAGGTGCTGCCCCGCCGACGGGGACCCGTGCTGGGCGGACCCGTTCGGGGTGGACCCGTTCGGGAGGGACCCGGCCTGGTGCGGCATCGGCTGGTGCGGCACCAGCGACGCGCCGCCCGGCACCTGTCCCCCGCGCCAGCTCGCCGAGCGCGCCCGGCGCACCTCGGCCTTGGCCTGCACCTCGACCAGCTTGGCCTGCTGCTCCTCGCGCACCAGCAGCGCGCCGTGCAGGCGGCGCTGGCGCTTGGCCTCGCGCACGTCCTCCAGGTGCCCCAGCGCGTTGCGGACGCTGGGCCGGGTGCCCTCGGCGGGCGGGTACACGATCCAGGCGCGGCGGGCCGAGAAGGTGGACAGCGGCGCGTACAGCCAGCGCTGGCCGAAGCGCGGGTAGCGGGTCTTGAGCGCCACCTCGTCGTCGTAGCCGGCCATGAACTGGTCCAGCAGCTCGTGGAACATCGCCATGCCGGCGAACGACAGGAACGCCAGGTAGAGGCCCGCCCAGATGGACCACTTGTCGCGGCCGTGCACGAAGTTCAGCGTCGCCGACACGGTGGCGGCGGCGAGCACGATCTTGTACGCCCGGCCGGGGTGGCGGCCGCGCTTGACCGCCACGAACGCCCACGCGCCGAACGAGATGCTGATGCCGTCCAGGCTCAGCGGCACCAGCACGTTGGTCCAGTGGTCCCAGCCCATCACGTCGGCGGCGAACCCGGTGAGGCCGATGAAGGACACGCCCATCACGGCGAGCCAGACCAGCAGAGTCGGGATCAGCGCCGCCAGGAACAGGCTGGTGTCCTTGGCCTTCTCCGCGCGCGTGCCGTACGCCTCCGGGTGGGCCAGCCGGCGGCCGCGCCGGTGCCCCGCCGACCGCGCCAGCGGCACGCCGATCAGCAGTGACACCGTCAGCACGGACACCACCAGCACCATCACCCAGGTCGGCACCCAGGTCTCGGTCAACTGTTCCAGGTCCACAGCTCGCATCCTCCCCGGCCGGCGCGGACCCGTTGGCCCGCAGCCGTTGTGCCCGGCGTCGCCTTACTGCCCCCGACGCTCAACGCACGCCGGCCGCGGAGGATTCTTCCATGCGGTGCGGACACGCGCGATGCGTCGCAGATCTGTCACGCATGGTCAAGCCGTACGTACGGATTGCATGTGACCGGCCGACCTGCGAAGATCGGCATGTGCCCAGGGTGAGTCAGGTCCAGCTCGACGCGCGCCGCCACGAGATCCTCGCCGCGGCCCGGGCCTGCTTCGCCCGCTACGGCTACGAGGGAGCCACGGTGCGCCGCCTGGAGCAGGCGACCGGGCTGTCCCGGGGCGCGATCTTCCACCACTTCCGGGACAAGGACTCACTGTTCCTGGCCGTGGCCGAGGACGACGCGGTGGAGATGGCCGCCACGGTCGCGGCCAACGGCCTGGTCCAGGTGATGCGGGACCTGCTGGCCCACGCGGCCGACCCGGACGCGGCGGGCTGGCTCGGCACCCAGCTGGAGGTCGCCCGGCGGCTGCGCACCGACCCGGCGTTCGCCCAGCGCTGGGCGCAGCACTCGGAGGCGATCGACACCGCCACCCGCGAGCGCCTCAAGCGCCAGGCGTCGGCTGGGGTGCTGCGCGAGGACGTGCCGCTCGACGTGCTCACGCACTTCCTGGAGCTGGCGTACGACGGGCTGGTCAAGCGCCTGGCGATGGGCGGCTCGGCCGACGACTTCGGCCCCGTGCTGGATCTGATCGAGGAGACGGTCCGCCGCCGCTGAGCAGGCCGCCGGATATGACGAACCCCGGGGATCCGCACGGGTGTGCGGGCCGGCTGGACAAGGCCGGACATCCCCCGGGGCTCGGGTGGCTCCCTTGGATTCGCCAAGCCGCTGACACACGGCCTCGACGCTCCAGTCGAACCTCAGGTATCGACAGAAGTGCAGTCGATGACAGCCGCTTAGCGGGCAGCCACCTCACGTGTCCTGTAGCTACTCAAAGCTGGACCACCTCCTTTCCCGTGTACCGCCGACACTATCCACGCGATCACGGGATCGACAAGATATTTTCTCTGCGGCTCCGGAGGCGTACAGTGCCGCCCCATGGGCGCACTCAAACCGTGGCACATCGTGCTCAGCGGCACCTGCTGCCTCACCGTCCTGGCGGTGGTCGCCGTGGTCGCGCTGCTGGTAATGCGTAAGAGATGAGCGAACGCACCGTCGCGCTGGTCCGCGAGCCCGGCCCACGCCTGCCCGAGGGCATCGTCACCCACCTCGACCGCAGCGAGATCGACCTGTCGCTGGCCCGCGCCCAGCATGTGGCGTACGCCGACGCGCTGGCCGGGGCCGGGTGGGAGGTGTATCCCGCGCCGTCGGCCGACGACTGCCCCGACGCCGTGTTCGTCGAGGACGCGGTCGTGGTCTGCGAGGACCTGGCCGTGCTCACCCACCCCGGCGCGCCGGCCCGCCGCGCCGAGCTGGCCGGCGTCGAGATCGCGGTGCGCGAGCTCGGCCTGCGCGTCGCGCGCATCGCCGCGCCGGGCACCCTCGACGGTGGTGACGTGCTGCAGGTCGGCACGACCGTCTACGTCGGACGCGGCGGGCGCACCGACGCCGAGGGCATCCGGCAGCTGCGCGAGCTGCTCGCGCCGCTCGGGCGCACCGTCGTGCCGGTGCCGCTGGGCGAGGTGCTGCACCTGAAGTCCGCGGTGACCGCGCTGCCCGACGGCACCTTCCTGGCACTGCCGCACCTGGTGCCGACCGGGCTGTTCCCCGCGGTGCGGCCGGTCGAGGAGGAGGGCGGCTGCCACGTGGTGCCGCTCGGCGGCGACCGGGTGCTGCTCGCCGCGTCCGCGCCGCGTACCGCGGACCTGCTGGCGGATCTGGGCTTCACCCCGGTCGTGGTGGACATCGGCGAGTTCGAGAAGCTCGAAGGCTGCGTCACCTGCCTGAGCGTCCTCGTGCGCGTGTAGTGGCGGTGATGGTTCATCATGGGGGCTCCCTCGACGAAGGAGCTTCCATGGCCGACACCTGGGGCATCCCGGGCCCCGTGTTCCTGGCGTGGTACGCCGTCGCGGCGGCTGTCGTGCTGGTGACCACCCTGGTCCTGCGCTCCCGGGCGTTCGCGGGGCCGGACCAGGTGCGCGTCGACCAGCTGTCCCCGCAGCACCTGGCATACCTCAACGGCGGGCCGGCGCTCGCGGTGTACTCCTCGCTGGCATTCCTGCGCCAGCACCACGTGCTCGAGACGTACGACGCCGGCCGGCTGCGCCGCGTCGGCGGCCTGCCGCCCGGCGCGAGCGCGCTGGACGCGGCCGTGCTGCACGCGGCGGGCAACGGCGTGCAGTCGTCCTCGCTGCGCACCGACCGCAGCGTGGCCCAGGCCCTCGACTCGATTGACGCCGATCTGCAGCGCGGCGGCCTGACGGTGCAGCCCGAGATGGTCGCGCGGGCCCGCCGCGGCCCGCTGCTGCTGCTCGCCCTCGCCGTGCTCGGCGCCGTGCGGGTCTTCGCGGGCATCGCCAACAACCGGCCGGTCGGCTTCCTGGTGGTGCTGGTCGGCGCGGTCGTGTTGGTCAGCCTGGTGCTGCTCGGCCGCCGGCCGCGGCGCACCCGGGCCGCCGAGCGCGCCCTGGCCGACGCCCGCCGGCACCACGCCCACCTGCGCCCGCAGCTGAAGCCCGCGTTCTCGACGTACGGCCCGGCGAGCACCGCGCTGGCGGTCGGCCTGTTCGGCGCGGCGGTGCTCTGGGCCGCCGACCCGGCGTTCGCCGGGGACGCCGGTTTCCCCGAGGAGGAGCGGCACCTCGGCGGCGGCAGCAGCGGCTGGAGCGACGGCGGCTCCTCCTCCGGCGGCGACGGCGGCTCGTCCGGCGGCGACGGCGGCGGGAGCAGCTGCGGGGGCGGTGGCGGCTGCGGCGGTGGCGGGTGCGGCGGGTGACCCCGCTGGCCGGGCGGGGCGTCGGCATCGGCTGGCGCCCCGAGATCGCCGGTTTCGTCGCCGAGCTGCCCGGCCTGCGGTTCGTCGAGGTCATCGCGGAGTCGCTGCCGCACTCCGGTGAGCTGCCGCAGGAGCTGGCCCGGCTGCGGGCGGCGGGCGTGGCGGTGATCCCGCACGGGGTGAAGCTGTCGCTCGGCGGCGCCGAACCCGTCGACCCGCACCGGGTGGAGCACCTGGCCCAGGCCGCCCGCGCCACGGGTGCGCCGCTGGTCAGCGAGCACATCGCGTACGTGCGGGCGGGCGGGGTCGAGGCCGGGCACCTGCTGCCGCTGCCGCGCAGCCGGGAGGCGGTCGACGCGGTCGTCGCCAACGTCGCGCGCACCAGCGCCGAGCTGGACGTGCCGCTGGCGCTGGAGCCGATCGCCGCGCTGTTCGCCTGGCCCGACGACGAGCTCACCGAGGCCGCGTTCCTGACCGAGATCCTGGAGCGCACCGGCGCCGGGCTGCTGCTCGACGTCGCCAACGTGTACGCCAACGCGCTCAACCGGGGCGAGGACCCGCTCGACCTGCTGGACGCGCTGCCGCTGGAGCGGGTGGCGTACGTCCACGTCGCCGGCGGCCGGGTGCACGACGGCCGCTACCACGACACGCACACCGACCCGGTGCCGGTGGAGGTGGTGGAGCTGCTGGCAGCCCTGTGCGAGCGCCACCGCCCACCCGCCGTGCTGCTGGAACGCGACGGCCACTACCCACCCGCCGCCGCCCTGCGCACCGAGCTCGACGCCCTGTCCGCCGCCACCGGCTACCCGTCGATCACATGACCTCCCACCCCCCGCCCCCCACCCCCGGCGGACCGCCAGTGGTCGCGCAGTTTCGGGGAAACTGCAGCGTGGAGCGGCTGGATAACGGCAGTTTCCCCGAAACTGCAGCCGCAGACTCGGCGGGCGGGCCGGGTGCCGCGCCCGGTGGGTTGGCGCGGCGGCAGGCGGAACTGGTGCGGGCGCTGGTCGCGGGTGGTGTGGTCCCGGCCGGATTCGACGCGGGAGACGTCGGCGCGACCCGCGAGGCGCTGCTGCGCAAGCGGGCCGAGGAGGTCGCGCGGGCCTGGCCCCTGCTGGCCGCCGCGGCGGGCCCGGGAGCGTGGCCGTCGGCGTTCGCCGCCTGGGCCGCCGGACGCGCCCCGCAGGGCTCGCTGCGCGACGGCTGGGACTACGCCCGCGCCCACCGGCCGCGCGACCCCGCCGCGGCGCGCGAGCTGGCGCTACGCGAGCTGCTGTGGGCGTACGACGGGAAAAGCGCGCCGAAGCCGAGACGCGGCCCGGCGCTCCGCCTGCACGCCGGCGAGCTGCTCGTCCGCTGGCGCGGCCACGCCCTCACCCGCCGCCTGCGCCGCCCTTGATCGTCCGACTTGCCTGGCAGATGTGCGTATCTTGAGCGCACTTTCGCCCATGTGCCTGGCAAGTCGGACGATCATGACGCCCCCGGGCGGCAGGCGGGGATGGGTCAGGCGGCGGTGTCGGCCAGGTGGGGGGAGTCCGGGACCGCGTCGAGGCGGGTGAGCCGCGGGGACTGGGTCGCGAACTGGGTGCGGTAGAGGTCGGCGTAGAGGCCGCCCTCGGCGAGCAGCTGCTCGTGGGTGCCGCGCTGGACGATCCGGCCGCCGTCGAGGACCAGGATCTGGTCGGCCT
>NZ_JBFAOU010000071.1:0-37901 GCF_040675365.1 Catellatospora sp. NPDC049609
CCGCCGCGGGGGGGGGGGGGCCGGTCCGCCCCCCCCGGCGCCCCCCCCCGCCCCGGGGGCCGCGGCCCCGCGGCCGGGCTGCCTATCCTGGCCCGATGGACCTGCGATTCAGCGGCGAGCTGTGGTTCTGGAGAGGACCCGCGCCGTGGCACTTCGTCACCGTCCCGGAGGACCAGTGCCGCGCGCTGGCGGCGACCGCCGCCTCCGTGTCGTACGGCTGGGGCATGATCCCGGTGACCGCCCTGATCGGGGCCACGGAGTGGACCACGTCGCTGTGGCCCAAGGACGGCCGCTACATCGTGCCGGTCAAGACGTGGGTGCGCCGGGCCGAAGCGCTGGACATCGGCGACCTCGTGACGGTGTGCCTCACCGTCGACGGCTGAACCACCCGCGGAGAAGGGACACCGAGTCATGACCAGTGCCGCAGACGAGCACCGCCTCATCGCCAGAGGCTTCACCGAGCGCGTCCACGGCGTGGCACCCGGCGCCTGGGACGCCCCCGCACCGTGCCCGGGCTGGGTGGCCCGCGACGTGGTGCGCCACCTCGTCGAATGGTTCCCGGGTTTCCTGAAGGCCGGTGCCGGTGTCGACCTGCCGCAGGGTCCGTCCGTCGACGACGACCCGGTGGCGGCCTGGACCGTGCACCGCGACGGCGTGCAGGCCCTGCTCGACGATCCGGCCACCGCCGACCGCGTGCTCACCAATGCGCACACGGGCTCGATGCCGCTCGACGCGGCGGTCGACACGTTCTACACCAGCGACGTCTTCATGCACACCTGGGACCTGGCCCGCGCCACCGGGCAGGACGAGCGCCTCGACCCGGCCAGGTGCGCGCGGCTGCTGGAAGGGATGCTCCCGATGGACGCGGTGCTGCGCTCCAGCGGCCACTACGGTCCCCGCGTCGAAGTGGCCGACGACGCCGACGCGCAGACGCGCCTGCTCGCCTTCATCGGCCGTACGCCGTGACTCCGGCACCGCCGCTGCCCTGACCGGCCTCCCCCGTCGGCCCGTCAGGGCAGGGGCCGGCCGTCCCGCCGGATGGGCGGCGGCAGGTGGCCACGGCTGCGCGCCTCGAACGCGGCGACCGCGGGCGCGCCGAACACGCACAGGGTCTGCTCCCACGGGTCACCCACGACCCCGAACGCGTCGTCCCGGCCGAGGAAGATCATGAAGTCGCCGTCCGGCAACAGCCCGCCGATCTCCCAGCCCGGCACCTCGCGCGGGCCGGCCACCTTGTGCGGCCGGAACACCGCGGACGGGTGCACCCAGTCGTGGAAGACCACGGACTCGTACCACTCGGTGCAGTCGCGCAGCGTGCCGAGCACGATTTCGGCGATCGCGAGGCGGCCGGCGGCGAACCCGCCCGGGCACGTCCCGGCGAAGACGCCGGCCAGGTCCCACACGGCCGAGGGCGCCGGCTCCTCGATGGCCGGGCCGTCACCGGCGTCGACGCCGAATCCGTGCCGGAACCCGAACCGCTGCACGAACTCCGCCCACAGCCGCCGCCCGTCCTCCCAGTCGAGCTCCAGCCACACCTCGTCCACCACCGCCGGTGCCTGATCGATCGCGGCCGGAGCCGGGTGCGGGGGCGGGTCGCTCATCGGTCGTCTCGGCAAGCCATGGGCGGACCCTACCCGGGACGGGCGATCCCGCCGAGCCGGCGCCGAAACGTGGTACGCGAACCGCCCTGTCGAGACGCGCCCCCACCCGCCCGGCAGCCGTCGCCGTCACCGGTCAGGCGGCGCCGGGCCTGGTCCGCTCGGTCAGGCGCTCGAAGCGCTGCCGCGCCGCCTGCGGGGTGCCGAGGCCCAGTCCGAACGCGATCGCCTGCCAGGTCAGCCCGCGGCTGCGGGACACGTCGAGCAGCCCGGCCTCCAGCGCGTCGAGCTCGGCCCGCACCCGCGGGATCAGGGTGAGCGCCGCGGTGAGGTCCACCTCGTCCACGGGCTCCTCCCCGTGCTCGGGCGTGGCCGACCCGGCCGCCAGTGACATGACCAGCGCCACCGCCTCGAAGGGGTCGAGTATGGCCGCGTGGCGCCAGCGCGTGCGCCGGCCCTCCGTGCCGCCGTGCCGGTCGGTGATGCGGGTCAGGGCCGCGAAGTCCCGCTGCGCGCGGGAACGCCCGGCGTCGGGCGGGGTGAACGGGTCATCGGTCATGGCCCCAGCCAAGCAGTTGAACACTCTGTTGTCAACATATCGTTGTGAACGATCTGTTGAAAGCCGTGGTGGCGCGCATCCGGGCTGCTCAGAGGCGTTTTGGGATCGTCTGCCAGCGTGAGTCGTTGTCCATGTCGTGGTGTCACGACGATGGCAGAACGCCTCCCGGTGGGCCCGCTGGTGTGTGCTCGCGGGCACGGCGCTGATGCTGATCAGCGGCGCCACCCTGGTGACCGTGGACCGGGCGCTCGCCCGGTACGAGGACGCCGTGCACCAGGCCGACCTGTTCGGCGACCAGAGCACCGGCGGAACCGATCCGGTCCCCTCGGCCGCCCCGACCCGGCCCGCGGACATCAAGGGGCCGTTGAACATCCTGCTGGCCGGCATCGACCCGCGCCACGACGATCCGAACTGGATACCCCGCGCCGACTCGGTGCTGGTCATGCACATCCCCGCCGGGCTGGACCGCGGCTACCTGTTCTCACTGCCCCGCGACCTGCTGGTGGCGATCCCGCCGTTCCCCAAATCCGGCTACGGCGGCAACGCCTCGGACAAGCTCGCCCACGCCATGTTCTTCGGCGCACAGCATCCCGGGCAGCGCCGCGCCGACTACGCGCAGGGCTTCGAGCTGCTGGCCGCCACGGTCAGCCGGTACACCGGGATCGAGCGGTTCGACGCCGGGGCGATCATCGACTTCAGCGGGTTCGAGGACGTCGTCGACGCGCTGGGCGGCGTGGACATGGTCGTCGACCAGCGCGTGGCGTCGATCCACCGCGAGCCCGACGGCGACCCTCGCGACCGGGGCGCCGGCAGCACCGGCTACGTCGGCCCGCAGATGGTGTACGAGCCCGGCAGGCGCCACTTCAAGGGCTGGCAGGCGCTGGACTACGCCCGCCAGCGCTACATCCCCGGCGGCGACTACGCCCGCCAGCGCCACCAGCAGCAGCTGGTCCGCGCGATGATCTCCAAGGCGTTCAGCGGCGACCTGCTCACCGACCCGCTGCGCATGGACCGGGTGCTGCGCACCGTGGGCGGCTCGCTGACCTTCAGCGGCCGCGGCCACGGCATCGTCGACTGGGCGTTCGCCCTGCAGGACCTGCGCCCCGCCAACGTGGTCATGATCCGGCTCACCGGCGGCGGCGTCGGCCGCTGGGTCGAGGACAAGTCCGACGACGACAAGGACGACGACAAGCCCAAGGACGACGGCGACGGCGACGGCGACGCCGAACCGGACGACCCTCAGGACGACGGCAAGAAGGATGACAAGAAGGACGACGAGAAGAAGGACGAGAAGCCCAAGCTGAAGTACCAGTACCTCGGCGAGCAGCTCCACCCGGCATCCCGGCAGTTCCTGGCCTCGGTGGCGGCCGGCTCCGTGGAGAACTTCATGGCCTTCCACCCGGAGATGGTCAACAAGAGCTGACGCGCCCCCGCGATGTCGGCCGGGAGCGCTAGGGTCCCGGCGAGTCGATCAGTTCGGGAGGGTCCGTGGGCGCGTCCGGTTGGGACTACGTCGTGGCATATCAGGCAGATCTCAACGCGGCGCTCCAGGAGCTGCAGCGTCGGGTGTTCGCCGAGGGCGACTACTGGTGGGTCCGGGGTGAGATCGGCAAGCCGGCCGCCGCGTACGAGAACCGCCCGCGCACGCAACAGGAACTGTTCGCCGACGAGTGGGTCCAGGAGTCGGGCACCCATTCCATCCTCGACATGGAACGCGTCCTCGACGACGGCGAGGAGCCCGGCTACTGCACGGTCCAGGCGGTCACCGCGGCCGAGGCGCTGCGGTGCGCGGGCACCGAGGTCCTGACCCGCGAGCACCTCCCGGCGATCGAAGGGCTCGCCGAGCGGCGCTGGTTCGGCCGCTGCGCGATCCTGCACGACGCGCTGGGCACTCCGACGGAGATCTACTTCTGGGGCTTCTCCGGCGACTAGCACGTCCGGTGCCGGAAACCGTCGCACCCGGTTTCCGCCTGATCACGCCGCCTCATGCCGGCGTACCACCTGCCTGCGCGCCACCGCGGGCGTGTCAAGTGTACTTGACACGCCGGGGGACGCCTTCTAGCGTGTCAAGTGTACTTGACACGACCACCTGGAAGGGGCGACCCGTGCAGGCTCAGCAGGAGCTCAAGGCAACCGGTCGACTACTGCTCTGGACGTTCGCCTGGGCGGCGACGCTCGCCCTGGCCAAGTTCGGTCCACGGCTTCTGTGGGACGCACAGCAGGCGGCGAGCTGGGTCGCCGTCGCCGTCAATGTCGTCGTCGGCATCGGCTGGATCGTCGCCTTCACGCGTTTCCTGCGCGCGCTCGACGAGCTGCAACGGAAGATCATGCAGGATGCGCTGGCGGTCACCCTCGGCGTGGGGTGGGTCGGCGGCTTCGCCTACGTCGTCGCCGACACCGCCGGCCTCGTCGCCCGCGACGTGAACACCGCCGCTCTCCCCGCGCTCCTGGGAGTCGTCTTCATGATCGCCTTCGCCGTCGGCAAGCTGCGTTACCGATGAGGAACCGCATCACCGACCTGCGCGCCGAACGCGGCTGGACGCAGGCCGACCTGGCGCAGCGAGCCGGTGTGTCGCGGCAGACGATCAACGCGATCGAGACGGGCAAGTTCGACCCGAGCCTGCCCCTCGCCTTCCGCCTCGCCAGGCTGTTCGGCCTCAAGATCGAGGAGATCTTCCTCGACGATCAATGAGCGCGGCCCGCACGCCCGGTCCCGCCGCCCGTCGGCGGCGGCGAACCCCGGCGACGGCGTGCCACGGGTAGATGTCGTCGCGGGTGGGCCGCCGGGACCAGCGGCCCACCCGCGACGACCTCGGCTACGCGAGCGAGTCGTAGCTGTACCAGGCCGACGGGTCGAGAGTCTGCGCCGGGGTCAGCGGCTCACCCAGCAGGGTCACCATGGTGTCGTTGAGGCCCTGCCCGGTGGGCACCTGGTCGTCGCCGGCGCCCGGCGCGTAGCTGCGGCCGCGCCGGGACAGCCACGCCTCCCACAGCCGGTCGACGTTGCAGTGGTTGAGGTAGAACAGCGGGTCGTTGGGCGAGCTGCCCGGACCCATGTCCCCGCCGACCCACACGTGCACCCGGTTGTGCATCTGCGGGGCGCCCGCCTGCCCCGGGCGGCGCGGATCCAGCCACCCCTCGACCCGGTTGCGGAACCCGTCGGAGCTGACGTCCCACGGCACGCTGTCGTAGCCGAGGCCGTCCTCCAGCACCCACTTCGCGTCCTCGGCGGTCGGCAGGCCGGGCACGTCCGGGTCGGTGCCGGCCTGGCGCTGCAGCGGCCGCGGCGCCACCGACCACAGCTGGGTGCCGTAGCCGACCAGGCGCACCCGCATCGCGGCCAGCGGCCCGCTGACCACGTCGCCGCGGGCGTCGCCGAGCGCCGCCTCGCCCCACAGCGAGCTGGCGTGCTGCTGGTCGGTGGGCAGGCCGCCGTCGGCGGTCCAGTCCCAGTACGGCAGGCCGGCCTCGGCGTCGCCGGTGACGCGCTGGATCTGCTGCTCCAGGCGCAGCAGGTACATCCGGTGCCAGGGCAGGAAGATCGGGCCGCCGTGGGCGAGGTTGCGCATCGGGCGAGCGGGCGTGCTGGGCATCTGCATGGCCAGGAAGTGCCACAGCACGAACAGGTCCCAGGTGGTCAGCGGCTGGTCCACGCCGTAGAGCCGGAAGCCGGGCACCGACGGGGACAGCAGCTGGTTGAGCTGCGAGGTGGTGTATCCGGACGGCTCGGCGTTGAGCGCGACCACCCCTTCCACGAACCGCGCGCGGGCCGTGTCGGAGGTCTGGATGTTGGCGCGTACGGCGGTCATCAGTGCCCTCCCCCGTGCTGGTGGTCGTGGCCGTGCTCACGGCCGTGCTCGTGCGGCGGCGCGGGTGTCGGGGCGGGAGTCGGGGCCGGGGCCGGGGCCGGGCTCTGCGCCTGGGGCGCGTCCGGCTGCGGCGCACCGTGCTGGTGCGCGCCGTGCTCGTGGCGGCCGTGCTCGTGCCCGCCGTCGCCGTGCTGGTGGGCGGGGTCGTCGACGCAGCAGGTGGTGCCGTCGCCGCAGTGCTCGCCGTGCTCGCCGACCAGGCAGCCGAGCTGGTCGACGGCGGGCGGCTCGGTGCCGAAGTAGTCCAGTACGCGCTTGCACATGTCGATCGCCGACGGCAGCGCGTACTGCGGCAGGCCGTGGTAGTGCACCGCCCCGTTGTCCAGGACCTCCAGCCCGCCCTCCAGCGGCCTGCCGTCAATCGTGATCTTGTAGGTGGTCTCGATGCGGATCTCGTGACCCTTGTGCACCGCGGTGCGCACCGAACTCGACACGCCGTCCGTGCCGTGGGCATGGCCGTGACCGGCCGTGGCCGGGTCCGGCAGCCCGTAGCCCCCGGCGCGCAGGGCGGCCGTGAAGTCGGCCGCCGCTCCGTCATCCCTGGTAAAACTCACTGTTCCTCCACCATCTGCACACGACGCGCCGGCGCCCGTGAGGCGCGGCGCGTAGGCACAGTGCCACCGGGGACAGGCCCGGACAACGCGGCGGCGGCATTCCGACAGGCGGAGTGGACAGTCGGCGCCGGCGGCCCGACGTTCGGCGCCCCGCTTGGGAAAACCGGATGCGGCGGCCGGGCGGGCTGGCTGGCTACCGTCCGGGCGTGGCACGGTGTCCAGCTTCTCGTGGCTGGCCCCCGGCAGCCGCGGCCAGGGGCTCGGCAAGGAGATGCGGGCGGCGATCCTGCAGCTGGCCTTCGCCGGGCTGGGCGCCCGCGAAGCCGGCAGCGACGCCTTCGTCGACAACGAGGCGCCCAACCGGGTCTCCCGCGCCCTGGGTTACGAACCGAACGGCACGGACTGGGACACCCGCCGCGGCGAGCCCGCGCGCATCCAGCAGTGGCGGCTCACCCGGGACGCGTGGGAGCGGGTCCGCCGGGACGACATCGCGCTGACCGGCGTCGCGGAGTGCCTGTCCGTGCTGGGCATCGGCCAGCGGGCCGTCCGACCCGCCGGCGGGATCGCCTAGGCCACGCCCTGGTCGCCCTCCCGGGTCGCGGGCAGCGGCCGGGCCCGCAGCCGGATCCGCGTCGCGCCGGTGGCGGCGGCGTACACCAGCATGCCTGTGGTGACCAGGGCCAGGCCCAGCGGGGGGATGCCGCCGATGCCCCAGGTGTCCAGGGCCAGCGCGCCGACCAGCGCCCCGCAGGCGACCCCGATGTTGTACGCGCTGGCGTTGATGCCGGAGGCCTGCTCGGTGTGGTCCGGCGCGACCCGCAGCGTCGCGGCCTGCATGAAGACCGGCAGCAGGCCCATGCCGAGACCGAACAGGATCATCGTGCCGACCGCGGCCCAGACCGCGGTGCCGTACAGCGACAGCAGCACCAGGCCCGCCATCAGCAGGCCGCCGCTGGCCAGGATGCCCGGCCGCAGCCACCGGTCGGCGACCCACCCGGCCACCGGCAGCATCAGCGTGCCGGCGATGCCATTGGCCAGCAGCACCGGCGCGATCTGCGTCTCGCTGAGCCCGGCCCGGTGCAGCAGCGGCGCGGTATAGGTGATCATCAGGTACGCGCCGAGCATGGTCACCGCGGTCATCGCGACGATCGGCGGGAAGTTCGGCTGGCGCAGCACCTCGCGCATCGGGGTGCGCACGGGTGCGCTGCTGCCCGGCACCTCGGGCAGCAGCCACCAGGCGAGCAGCGTCAGCAGCACGGCGACGCCGGTGAGCACCGCGAACGTGGTCCGCCAGCCCACGGCGGTGCCGAGGCTGGTGCCCGCGGGCACGCCGACCAGCACAGCCATGCTGCCGCCCGCGGAGAGCACGGTGACGGCCCGGCCGACCCGGTCACCGGTGACCAGGCGGGCCGCGTACCCGCCGACGACGGCCCAGAACAGCCCGTGGGTCACCCCGCCGAGCAGCCGGGCGCCGAACGCGACCGGGTAGTCCGGCGCCACGATCATGACGGCGTTGCTGGCCGTGTACGCGCCCAGCGACGCCACGAGCAGCGTCTTACGGGGCATCCGGGCGGTGAGCGTGCCGAGCGGGGCGGCGAACAGCGCCACCATGACCGCGTACCCGGTGACCAGCAGCCCCAGCCGCGACGGCGAGACCTGCAGGTCGCGGCTCATGCTCAGCAGCAGGCCCGTCGGGACCAGCTCGGTGGTCACCGAGATGAACACGCCCGCGCCGAGCAGCAGGAGGTGTGGCCAGGGGAAGCGGGTCATGGGCCGCATTTTGTAATGTCACTGAACAAAATCGCAAACCTGTATTCACGGTGCCCTCGCTCAGGTGCAGCTGCCGGCCGATCTCCCGGTTGGCGGCGTTGATCGCGAATCTGGATCAGAAAGTGCAGCCGCACCCCAGTTCCTGACCCGAACTCGCGATCACCACCGGGCGCGCGCGGGCGCTGGCGGCGGGGCGAGGCGGATTTCGTGCATTCGCGCGTCGGGAGCGGCCGCCGGGAGTCACAGTCGAACTATGCAGAACCAGGATTGGGCGCAGATGCAGGAAGCACTGCGCGACATCGACTTTCCCGCTGATAAGGACATGATCCTCGCACATGTGGAGGAATACACCAGCGACGGCGGCGTGCTCCGGCTCGCCCGGACGCTGCCTCCGGAGGTCTACCGCAACATGTCCGAGGTCCGCAGCTCGGTGCGCCTCGACCCGTCGGTCGAGGAGGGCCGCACCGCCGGGCAGAAGGCCGCACAGGCCCGCTCCCACAACAAGCACGTCGCCGAGTACCTGCGCGAGGTCCCGGACACCCGGCTCAGCTGAACCCTGCGCCCGGCGGCGGAGAGTATCCGGGCGGCCGGGACGGGTCGTGCTACCGGGCGGACAGCAGGCCGACGAACCCGTCGACCAGCCGGATCTGCCGCTCGGGCGGCAAGCGCGCCGGGTCGAACAGCGCCTGCACGACCAGACCGTGCGCGAACGCCGCCGCCTGCACCACCACATCGTCCACCATGGTGCCGGCGGGCAGCTCCCCCAGCCTGACCGCCGCCTGCACGTGCGGGCGCAGCATGCCGCGCCAGCGTTCGTAGCGGGCCAGCTCGGCGGCCCCCAGCTCCGCGTCGGTCAGGGCACTGTCCCAGAAGCCGATCCAGACGCGGCTCATCTCCGCGGCCGCGGCCGTCAGCGGCAGCACGTCCAGCAGCGCCGTACGCAGCGCGGCCAGGCCCTCCGCCGGCGGGGTGCGGCGGTCGCGGCCGTCGGTGTGCTCGTGCGCCAGCTCCAGCGCGTGCCGCACCAGGGCCTTCTTCGTGGGGAAGTAGTGGGTGAGCAGGCCGGTCGACACACCCATCTCGGCGGCGACCGCCCGCAGTGTCAGCCCACCGAACCCCTGGCTCGCGAGCACGCGCCACACGGCGGCGGAGACGTCCCGCCGCCTCGCCTCGTGATCACCTCTGGCCGGCACGTATGGCATAGTACATAACAAACGTTTGGTACGCACTGAGCGAGGTCCCCATGCTCTCCCACCCCCTCACCTCCGACGCCGAGCTGCGCGCCCTCGAGCCCTGGCGCGCACCCGAGTTCGCCGAGTTCATCGCCGCTCACCGCGACCACCTCGCCCCCTGGCTGCCCTGGGCGGTCCGCCTGACCGACGTCGACGCCACCCGGGCCTGGCTGCAGGCCTACGCCGAGCGGCAGGCGCGCGACGAGGGCCGCATCTACGGCATCTGGCAGCACGGGGTGCTGGTCGGCGGCACCCTGTTCCGGGTGTTCGACCACGCCTCCGGCACCGCCGAGATCGGGGTGTGGCTCGCGCCCGACGCGCAGGGCCAGGGACTGATCACCCGCGCGGCCACCCACATGATCGACTGGGTGGTACGCGAGCGTGGTATGCACCGGGTCGAGTGGCGCACCGTGCCGACCAACGCCGCGAGCATCGCCTGCGCCGAGCGGCTCGGCATGCACCTCGACGGGCGGCTGCGGGAGTGCTTCCCGCACGGCGGCGTCCGGCACGACGCCCTCGTCTACTCGCTGCTCGCCCCCGAGTGGACGGCCCGCTGACCCGTTCCGGATGATGCCGCGAGCCGGCACTCCCCCTCCGACCTCGCCTCCCGGCCGGTCGCGTCCTGACGATCCGTCCTCCGACCGGTCACGGCCTGACGATCCGTCCCCCGACCGGTCGCGGCCTGAGGATCCGCGACGGCCGACCATCGGCGGTCAGCGGCCTGACGATCTGCGACGGCCGACCATCGGCGGTCAGCGGGTCCGGCTGCCGCGGCGTCGGCGGATCGCGGAGAACACGCCGCACACCGCCGCGACCGCGGCGCCGACGGCGAGCAGCGGAGCCGCGCCCGCACCGCCGGTGCCGGCACCCGCGTTCTGCCCCGCCGATCCCGCGGCGGCGGCGGCGGCCGGAGCTGCCGGCGGCTGGGCGCCCGGCGCGGCCTCCCCGGGCTCGATGAGGCGGCCGACCGACGCGTCCGCGGGCTGGGCGAAGCCCCAGTCGAGCAGCGCCGCGCCCTGCTGCCAGCCGCTCATCGGGTACGCCTCCGCGCCCAGCAGCGTGACGACCAGGCGGCGGCCGTCGCGCTCGGCGGCACCGACGTAGGTGTGCCGGGCGAGGTCGGTGTAGCCGGTCTTGCCGCCCAGCGCGCCGGGGTAGTTGAATAGCAGCAGGTTCTGGTTGCCGATCTGGAAGCTCTTGGCCTTCTTGCGCGGTTGCTCGGGCACCCGCGCCTCGCGGGTCGTGGCGTACCGGCGGAAGGTCTCGTCGGCGAAGCAGGCCCGCGCGATCAGCGCCAGGTCGTAGACGCTGGTGAGCTGGCCGGGCCCGTCGAGGCCGGACGGGGTCGCCGCGTGCGTCTGGTACGCCCCGAGCCGCGCGGCCTCGGCGTTCATCTCGCGTACGCCGCCCGCGGCCCCGTCGGCGCCACCGCCGAGGCGGGCCAGGATGTTGGCGGCGTCGTTGCCGGAGACCAGGATCAGGCCCAGCCACAGGTCCTCGACGGTGTACCGGCCGCCCTCGACCACGCCCATGGCCGAGGAGCCGGGCTCGTAGTCCAGGTCCTCCCGGGTGACGGTGACGACCTGCTTCGGGTCGAGGCGGCGGAGCATGGTGGCGGCCAGCAGGAGCTTCTGCACGCTGGCCGGTGCGCCGTACTCGTGCGCGCCGCAGGCGCCGAGCACCGCGCCGGTGTCGAGGTCGGCGACCAGCCATGAGGTGGCCGTGACCTCCGGCGGGCGGGACGCGTCCGGCGGGACGGCCAGGCCGGAGGTGGCCAGCAGCTCGCCGCCGACGGTGCGCAGGACGGGGTCGGCGGGCGGCGCGGAGGCGCGTACCGCTCCGGACACCCGCGGTCCCGCTACGCGCGGGCAGGGCATGGTCGGGGCGGACGCGG
The DNA here is from genome assembly GCF_040675365.1 of Catellatospora sp. NPDC049609. NCBI lineage: Bacteria > Bacillati > Actinomycetota > Actinomycetes > Micromonosporales > Micromonosporaceae > Catellatospora > Catellatospora sp. NPDC049609. The sequence goes on from NZ_JBFAOU010000071.1 coordinate 11,477, forward strand.
TGCGGGCACCCCTGGGATCAGGGTGCGCCGCCGCGGGCAGGGGCGTGGCGAGCAGGACGCCGATCATCACCAGGGCGAGACGCGCCCCCGCAGGTACAAACCGGAGCATAACCGGCACATTAGCGAAAACCTCTCGCAGTCGTGGCCGCATCCATGAAACCGTCTCGGGTGACGTGATCCGGACGTCCGTGCCTGGTCGGCGGCATGCCGCCCCCGTGGCTCGCGGCGTCGCGCGGCTGGCGTCGCGCGTCGCGTCTCGCGTCGCGTGTCTCGCGGCTGGCGGCTGGCGGCTGGGCTGGCGGCTGGCGGCTGGCGGCTGGCGGCAAGATCGCGGTGTGGTGTCAGCATGTGGAGTCTGACTGCACGTTGTGACACCAGGCAGCGATCTTGCCCGGCGGCGCAGCCCGATCAGCGCCGCAGGAGGCGGGGCGCGGCTGGGTCGTTGTTGTCCAGGACCAGGTCGGCCTGCTCGGCCGGGCGAACCTGGGTGAGGTAGATCCGCTCGCCGGGGATGTACTTGGTGCGGTATCGGTGGGCGGCCTCCTCGGCTGAGCCCATCCACGCCGCGTCGCGCACGGTGCCGCGGCGCAGCACCTCGTCGAGGGTGATGTCGACGTAGACGCGCAGGTCCCAGTGCCGGATGAGCTCGGGCCGCTGCGAGAAGGCGCCGTCGGCGAGCAGGATCGCGTCATCGGGCGCGATCCGCAGCGGGCTGTCGACGCGTTCGGTCGCGGGCAGGTTCATGATGGCTTCGCGGTAGCGGCGGTGGCCGCCGGGGCCGAGCGGCAGCAGCAGCTCCGCGCGGATCGACTCGTTGTCCCACGAGTCGAAGTAGTAGCTCTCGGGCGAGTCATACGGGTAGGCGGTGCGCAGCTCGACGGCGCGCTTGAAGTGATCGAGGCCGACGCGGATCACCGGCCGGGACGTGATCGCACGCACGGCGCCGGCCAGCTCGTCACCGAGAGTGGTCTTGCCCGCCGCCGAGCAGCCGTCGATCGCGACACGCACCGGGTGCGGCCGCTGCACGGCGACGACGATCGCGGCCAGCTCGGCGAGCACGGCGGCGCGGCCGTCCGCCGCGGGGGGTGTGTGCATCAGCGACTCCGGGTGGCCGAGTGTTCCGGATACAACACTTCAGAAGGCGACTGCCGCGAGCTTACTGACCGCCGCACTGGGACGACGGGCATCTCGACAGCACGGCGATACTCCTTCCGTGTCTACGCGGTCCCGGCTTCGCACCCTGCATCGCCCACTGCCAACGCTGCGTCACGGTTGATCGCGCAGCCGGTCTCGTGCTCGTCCAACCAGCTCCTGGTACACCGGCGACAACGGTTCCACCAGCTCTCGCTCCAGCAGGCAGGTCAGGTTCCACAGCGCTCGCTGCTCGGCCTGGTCCTCGACGAGGTCGCCGAAGTCGTTGGTCAGCCTGTCGGTGCGGGTCAACCACTCGAACAGGACCAGCGCCTCATCGCCGCCGAGCCGCACGACCACCTCGCGATCTGCCACGTAGGCAGGGTAGTGCCGCACCGGCCCGGTGGCTGCCGTACCCGATGACGCCCCGTCGTGACCGCACCACTGGCCTGCCGGTCTGGCAACATGCGACCCGTGAACGCGAGCGAGCGAGCCTGGTCGCTGCTGAAGGTCGAAGTGGTGGAGCTGGTCGAGTACGACTTCCCGGGCTGGATACGGGTGCGCCTGGTCGACGCCGACGGCGTGCCCTGGATCTTCGAGGACAAGATTCCGATCTTCTTCTACGAGGACGAGCCCACGCCGGCCACGACGCTCCCGGCACCCGCTCACATCCGCTGCGAAGTGCTCCGAGCCGAGCTGGACGATGACGGGCGAGAGGTCCTCATCGTCTCCACCGCAGGACGACCCACCGAGATCGAGAAGGACCTGGACGAGTTTCGTGTGCGGCGAGAACAGCTTGAGGAGCCCAACGAGAGCATCCGCTGAGGCGGTGATGGTCATCCTGGGCAGTGAGCCAGCCGGTTTCGGCAGCTGTGCCACCGGATGCTCGCGCTACTCCTCCGGCCAGGAATGGGGCTCCACCACCCAGGGCATCCCCGGATTCTCACGATAGGCAAGGTGACCGAGCGGCAGGTCGGCGAGTCGGGCCACGGTCGAGTTCTGTTCCACGACGAGCCGCATGCAGCTGACCACAGCGGCGTTGGGGAGGTTCGGGTCGTTGAAGCCGTCGCCGACGATCCAGGAGTTCTCTGCCGTGTGCACGACCTCACGTGCCGGCTCCCTGCCCTCCAAGACCGTGCACTGAACCACAGCCCCAAGACTGTCCGGGAACCGTCCCTCGGCGAAGGGGAACGGCAGGTGGCGGAACACCTCGTGGTCGTGCGGGTGCCCTGGAAGCACGATGTTGGCTTGGTCCACCGCGCCACCATAGACGCACGCGCCGGCGAGTGGTGATCTCCTTTCGCCGGCAGACTCCGACCGAGCCGGCGGTTCTCGGAGCGGGACACGAACAGGCGTCGACGACTCTCAACCGGTACGCGCACCATTCTGGTGAGCCCGACAGCCGGGTCCGTGGGGCCTTCGCTGACTTCGGAACCATGGACAATCATGAGACGGTGAAGCCCTTCCTCGGAGGGGCTCTCACCTGGTGTTTCTTGGTGGGGTTTCCCGACGCCCATGCGCTGTGGCATCCGTCGGACGACCCGGGAAACGCCCTGTACGCGTCGAAGATGATGGTGCCGCTCGAGTATGCCGGTCTGGGGCTTGGAGCAGAGCTGCTCGACTGGGCCGCGGGCCGCGCCTACGACGCCGGTGTGCTGTGGCTGCGTCTGGACGCCTGGACCACGAACGCCGACCTCCACCAGTACTACCGTGGTCTGGGCTTCGAAGGAGTGCGTGTCGTTGCAACACGTGCGTCAGGTGCCTGCTTTCAACGGCCCGCACAGCCCTACCAGGGCGCGCGTTTCAAAGAGGACCGCTAGCCGCACGATGGCGGCTACAGGGTCAGCGCCGTCGCGTCGCCTGTGGCACGATCTGCGGCCGGAGGGATCGTGTACAACCGCTTCAGCCCACAGGCTCAGTCAGCGCTCATCGCGTCCGTCGAGACCGCGCGGTCACTCGGCCACGACACCGTCGACAGCGCACACCTGCTGCTCGGGCTCATCACGCAGGCGCAGTCCGCGGCCGAGCGTGCGCTGACCGGCCTCGGTGTGACCGAGGAGCGGCTCCGCAAGGTCTGCCTCGACCGGCGGCCGCAGGTCGCCGAGGAGCCGGCCGGGCACCTCCCCTTCACCCGCGAGGCCAAGCGAATCCTGGAGACCGCGATCCGGCAGGCGCTGCGTCACAGACACACCGAGCTGACCACCGGTCATCTGCTGGCCGCGACCGCGACGGCGGCCGACTCGGCGGGCGGGCTCGTGCTCAGCGATCTCGGCGTGCCGGTTGCCGCAGTGGAGGCAGCCTGGGACGCGCCCGGCGAGGACTCCGTCGAGCCGCAGGTGGCGCCGACCTTGACGGAGCTGCGGCTGGGACCGGCCCCTCGACTTCCCGGAAGGGGCGCGGCCGCGCTGCGGGCGGCCGGCAGCCTGCTCTGGTTCGCCGTCGTGCTCGGCGTGGCCACGTACGCGACGTGGGACACGGCGGGTCCGGAGCTGCTGCTGACGCTGACGCTGTGCCTGGGCTGCGGGACCCTGCTGTGCGGGCTGCTGAACAGGCGCCGGGCCGTCGTGCCGCCGCCGGTCCGTGCCGCGCTGCCCGACGAGGTCGCCGCGGCGCTGGCGGGCAGCGGCCTCACCGCGGTGGGCCTGCGCATCGACTACTGGGCCGCGGTGGACCGCTGCTACCGCCACGGCCGCCGAGGACTGGTCGTGCTGTCCGGCTACACGGTCGCCGACGAGCGGCGGCTGCGGTTCGTGATCGCCCACGAGCTCGCCCATCTGGCGCGCAACGACTCGCTCCGCTGGCTGCCCAACGCGTTCGGCCTCGGCCTCGCCTCGGGTGCCTTGCTGACGTTCAGCCCGGCGGCCGCGGCGGTCCTGGGCGGTGGATGGCTGATGCATGTCGTCGCCCTGTCCTGGTGGGCCGAGTTGCGCTGTGACGCGATCGCCGTGCGGTGGGCGGGACTCGACTGCATGCGGTTCTGGATCGACGGGCAGTTGGGGGCGCTGCGCGCCAAGCCGAACCGGACGCTGCGCGTGCGCCTGCGCACCGCACGGGACCTGCTGGTTCATCCGCCGCTGCGATGGCGCATGGCCGCGGCCGCGCACGTCGGCACCGTTCGCTAGGCACCCGCAGCGCACGGCGTGGTCCGCGCCTGGTCCACCCGGCTCGGCCCGCGCGTTGGCGCAACCGTGGCCACGTAGAACAACAGCGTGCGACCCGCTGTCCTACAGTGACGGTCTGGCACTACGCCGATCCCTGCCCGGATGACGTCGGGTAGACGATCCACATCGAGCGCCGGCCGCGCGGGCGTCCGTATGCTTAACCGTCCCGCCTTCGCGGGACCGCAGCGACGCTCTCGCGGAGGAGTCCCTTGACCGAGCCGGTGTGGTCGGCTTGAGCGCGACGGACACAGCTCCGAGGCAGAGCCGCGCGGACCTGGTCCGGCTCGTCGCGGCCGAGGCGGTCTCCAACATCGGCACGCGGATGACGTTCTTCGCCGTGCCGTGGCTGGTGCTCGTCACCACCGGCGATCCGGTGAAGGTCGGGCTGGTCGCCGGGGCCGAGACGCTGACCTATGTGGTCAGTGGTGTACTGGCCGCGCCGCTGCAGGACCGGATCGGCGCGCGGCGCACCTCGGTGTGGTCCGACGCCGCCAGCGTCGCCGTGATGGCCGCGATCGCCGTCGCCGGGCAGTACGGCTTCGGCCTGCTGCTGGCCCTGGTCGCAGTGCTGGGCGTGCTGCGCGCGCAGGGCGACCGCGCCAAGGTGACGATGCTGGTGCCGCTGATGGGCGCGACCGGCGGCGACTACGCCCGCGTCGCCGCGACCCGCGAGGGCGTGCTGCGCACCTCGACGCTGGCCGGGTCCTCGCTGGCCGGCATCGCGGTCGTGGTGTTCGGCGCGATCGGCGGGATCTGGATCGACGCGGCGACGTACGCGGTCGCGGTCGTGCTGACGATGGCGACACGTCCGGCGGCCACGCAGGCCGGGGACAATGAGGCACCGGCGACGCCGTACTTCACGGCGTTGCGGGACGGGTTCACCTGGTTCCGGCGCAACCGGCTGATGCGCGCGGTCACCGGGATGCTGTTCTTCACGAACCTGTTCAACCAGGCCAGTGCGGTGGTGTTCGTGCCGCTGTGGGTGCTGGCCAACATGGACGACGCGGCCGCGCTGGGGGCGGTCGCGACGGCGTACGCGGTGGGCCTGATCGCGGGCAACGCGCTGGTCGCCTGGCTGGCCCCGGTCCTGCCGCGCTACCCGCTGCTGGTGGCGGGCTACCTCATCGGCGGGGCGCCGCGGTTCGTCGTGCTCGCCCTCACCGACGACCTGCTGGTGATCGTGGTCGTCACGGTGATCGGCGGGATCGCGATGTCGTCGCTCAACCCGACCGTCAGCGCGATGATCTACCAGCAGACGCCGAAGGAGCTGCTGGCCCGCATGGGCGGGATCATCACAGCGGTCGCGTTCGGCGGTGCGCCGCTCGGCGGCCTGCTCGCCGGGTTCCTGGTGCAGTACCTCGGGCTGACCAACGCCATCCTCGTCGCGACGGCGCTCTACTTCACCGTCACGCTCACCCCGATCGTCGGCTACCGGCTGTGGCGCGAGCTGAACGACACGGCGCCCGCGAAACCCCGGCCGGGCGACGGCAGGCCGCTCCCCCAGCTCTACGGCCTGGCCGGTGCCGCGCTCGGGCCGCGGGTCACACTGCGGTACGCCGAGGGCCGGTGGACGGTGGGGGCGCGGCACGGCCTGCGCAGGCTGCTGCCCACCCGGCCGGTGGCGCCCGCGGCCGCCGTCACCGCGCTGACCCGGATCGACGTGGAGCCGCTGCACACCGCGCTGCGCGGGGCGATCGACCACGACCGGGGGCTGGCCGAGGGGCGGGCCCGCCTGGTGCGCGGCCGGCTCGTACGCCTGCAGCGGCATGTCGAGGATCTGACCCGGGCGCTGGACCGCGCGTAGTGGACAACGGTCGACGCCCGCCGGGAAGATGTTCACCATGACCGATGTGACGATGGAGTCGCCTGTCAGCGCCAGACCGTCACACCTGGTCGAGCTGCCCCTGACCCCGCTGCAGGCCCGCTGGTGGCAGCTGTGCAGCCGCTTCCCGGGCGGCATGTCGCCGCTGGTCGACCTGGTCCACCGCCTGCGCGGCCCGCTCGACGCCGACGCGTGGGCGCGTTCGGTGGACGCGGTGGTCGACCGGCACGAGATCCTGCGCACCCTGTTCGCCGACCGGCCGGGCGGCCCGGTGCAGCTGGTGGGCCCGGCGCGCGGCATCGGCATGGAGCTGATCGACCTGCGGGACCTGCCGGCCGAGCAGCGTGAGGAACGTGCCCGCGAGCTGCTCAACGAGCGCCGCAGGCTCGCCCTGGACCTGCGCACCGGCCCGCTGGTGCACACGTCGCTGCTGCGGCTGGCCGACGACGACCACGTGTGGCGGATGACGATCCACCACATCCTCGCCGACGGGGCGTCGCTCGGGGTCATCGACCGCGAGCTGGGCGCGCTCTACCCGGCGCTGGCGGCGGGCACCGCGCCGGTGCTGCCGGAGCTGACGGTGCAGTACGGCGACTTCGCGCTGTGGCAGTCCACCGCCGACACGGAGCAGGAGGACGAGGACCGCGAGTACTGGCGTGCGCAGCTCGCGGGCCTGCCGCCGCTGGACCTGGTCGAGGCGTTGCCGCGCCCGGCGGAGAAGGGTGCGCCCGCGGCCGAGGTCGCCCGCGCCGTCGACGGCGAGCTGACGCGGCGGATCGAGGAGCTGGCGCGGGCGGCCCGGTGCACCAGGTTCATGGTGCTGCTCGCCGCGCTGCACGTGCTGCTGTCGCGGGCCAGCGGGCAGGTCGACTTCGCGGTCGGCATCCCGGTGGCGGGGGTGGGCCGGACCCGGCCGGAGCTGGCCCGGCTGGTGGGGTTGTTCAACAACGCGCTGGCGCTGCGCTGCGACCTGTCCGGTGATCCGTCGTTCCGGGAGATCCTGGCCGCCACCCGGGAGACGGTGATCGACGCGCTCGACCACCAGGACCTGCCGTGGGGCGAGGTGGTGGCCGCGCTGGGGCTGCCGCACGACCCCGGCCGGGCGCAGGGCTTCCAGGCGATGTTCCTGCACGACGAGGTGCGGGTCGCGAGCCGCCTGGTGCTGCCCGGCCTGCGGGTGGAGGAGTTCGCGCTGGGCATCCCCCGCGTGCTGCACGACCTGATGGTGTACGCGGGCCCGGGCGAGCAGGGCCTGTCGGTGAAGTTCGTCTACGACACGGGGCTGTTCACGGCGGAGACGGTGTCCGGACTCGCCGAGGGGTACGAGCGGCTGCTGCGCACCGTGGCCGACGATCCGGACGTCCGGCTCTCCGAGCTGGTCAAGTAGGCGCGGTTCACCTCCGGGCGGCGGCGCGGCGCTCGTCGATCGCGTCGGCCATCGCCCGCAGGGTGGGCGCGTCGAAGATCACCCGCATGGTGAGGCGTACCCCGAACGCCGCGCGCACCTGGGCGATGAGCTGCACCGCCGTGAGCGAGCTGCCGCCCAGCGCGAAGTAGTCGTCGTCAGGCTTGATCTCGTCGGCGCCCAGCAGGGTCGACCAGATCCCGGCCAGCCCGTGCGCGGTGTCGGTGTCGGCGCGGTGGTCGAGCGCGGTCGGGGCCTGCGCAGCGGCAGGCTCGCCAAGCGCTGCCCGCGGGCCGTCCGGCGCGGCGAGCGAGGTGGGCCGAGCGTCCGCTTCGGCGAGTCGGGTCGGCTGGGCGTCCGCAGCGGCGGCCACGGTCGGCGGGTCAGGGTCGATCCAGTGCCGGGTGCGTTCGTAGGGGTAGCCGGGCAGGGGCACGCGCCGCCCGGCACTGCCGAGGTCGACCGGCACGCCCTGCGCCCACAGCCGCCCGGCGGCCGCGTAGCAGGTGGCGAGCGCGTCGCCGGGCTCGTCGGCGGCGGGCAGGCTGTGCAGCGGCTGCGGACCGCCACGCGGTGTCTGCATCCGGGCCAGGCCCGCCAGCTGGCGACCGGGCCCGCATTCGACGAACTGCACCGGGCCGGCGGCCAGCGCCGCCGCGACGGCGGGACCGAACCGGACGGGTTCGCGCAGCAGGCCCGCCCAGTACGCCGGGTCGCGTGCCTCCCGCGCCGTGATCGGCGCGCCGGTGCGGCCGGACAGGTAGGACGTGGCGGGCGCGGACGGGCCTTCGGCGGCGACGGCCTCGGCGTAGCGCGCCAGGATCTCGTCGGTGACCGCCGGGCGCGGCGGGTGCGTGGTGCGCAGCCGGCGGACGGCGATCTTGCGGCCGGACGGTTCGGTGAGCCGTTCGAGCAGTTCCGGCGGGGACGTGACGACGCAGGTGGCCGGGCCGTTGACGGCGACGACCGCCGCCTCGGCGGGCAGCAGCCGCGCCAGGGTCTCGGGGGTCGCGCTCACGGTGAACGTCGCCTCGGCGGGCAGCTCCCGCACGAGCCGGGCGTGCAGGGCGACCAGGCGCAGCGCGGCGGGCAGGTCGAAGACTCCGGCGAGGACGGCGGCGACGTACTCGCCGGTGCCGTGGCCGATCATCGTGGCCGGGCGGACTCCCCACGACCGCCAGAGCCGCGCCGTGGCGTACCCGGTGCTGAACGACGCCAGGAACGGCTCGCTCAGCAGTTCGTCGACGGGCAGCCCGAGCAGCGCGGCGCACCGGTCGACCTCGGCGGCGAACACCGGCTCGGCGGCGCCTATGCCGGACACCGAGGACGCTGCGGCCGGACCTCCGAACAGGAACACCACGCCCGGCACCACTTCGGCCACAGCCTGGAGCCGCCGGTCGGGCGTACGCAGCGCGGCGGCCGCGTCGGCGGGGTCGGCGGCGACGACCGCGCAGCGGTGCGGATGTTCGACCCGGCCGACCCGCAGGGTGTGGGCGACGTCGGCGAGGTCCAGGCCGGCCGCGGTGGCGAGATGGTCGGCCAGGCGGGCGGCGGCGGCGTCGCGGGCGGCGGCCGAGCGCGCCGAGATCCGCAGCAGGTGGACGGGCCGGTCCGCGCGGGTGGGCCGGGCGGCCGGGGGTGCTTCGAGCACGACGTGGGCGTTGGTGCCGCCGATGCCGAACGAGCTGACCGCGGCCCGGCGCGGCCCGCTGTCCGGCGTCCAGGTGGCGAGGGTCGCGTTGACGTAGAACGGGCTCGCCGCGAGGTCGAGCGCCGGGTGGGGCGCCGTGTAGCCGAGGCTCGCCGGGATGAGGCCGTGTTCGAGGGCGAGCGCGGTCTTGATGAGCCCGACGACCCCGGCGCCCTGGCTGAGGTGGCCGATGTTCGACTTCACCGAGCCCAGGGCGCACCACTGGCGCTCGCCGCTGCCGCGGCCGTACACGGAGGTCAGCGCCTCGACCTCGATCGCGTCGCCGAGCGGGCTGCCGGTCGCGGACGCCTCGACATAGCCGACGGTGCGCGGGTCGACGCCCGCGGTGGCCAGGGCGTTGGCGACGACGGCGGCCTGTCCGGCGACGCCCGACGCGGTGAAACCGATCTTGGCCGCGCCGTCGTTGTTGACCGCGTTGCCGAGCACCACCGCGTGCACGTGGTCGCCGTCGGCGAGCGCGTCGGCGAGCCGCTTGAGCAGCACCACTCCCCCGCCGCTGCCCGCGACGGTGCCGGTGGCGGCGGCGTCGAACGGCCGGACGTGCCCGTCGGCGGAGGCGGCCGAGCCTTCGCGGTGCAGGTAGCCGCGGTCGCCGGGCAGCTCGATGCTGACCCCGCCCGCCAGCGCCATGTCGCACTCGCCCGCGCGCAGCGCCTCGGCGGCCGTGTGCACGGCGACCAGCGAGGTGGAGCAGGCGGTGTAGATGCCGACGCTGGGCCCGCGCAGGTTCAGGTGGTACGACGCCAGGGTGGTGAACGTGTCGGCGTGGTTGCCGTTGCCGATCGTGGTGTGGTCGGTGCTCGCCATGACGGCGCGGTTGGCGTGCAGGTGCCGCCACCGGTAGGTCTCCATGCCGCGGCCGCCGTAGACGCCGATGTCGCCCGGGTGGCGGGCCGGGTCCCAGCCCGCGTGCTCCAGCGCGGCGTGGCACAGCTCCAAAAACAGCCGGTGCTGCGGGTCGGCCAGCGCCGCCTCGCGCGGGGTCAGCCCGAACAGGCCCGCGTCGAAGTCCGCGACGTCGTCCAGCAGGTAGGCGACCGGAACGTAATCCGGGTCGTCGACCTCGGCGGCCGGGACACCGGCGCGCAGCAGGTGCTCGCGGCTCAGCTCGGTGCGGGCGCTGTGCCCGCCGACGAGGTTCTGCCAGAACCGGTCGAGGTCGGCCGCGCCGGGCACCCGGCAGGCCATGCCGATGACGGCGATCGGTTCGGGGCCGTCGATGGGTTCGTCAGCCACGGGGCTCTCCTTCGGTGCCGATTCTGGTCCGGTGCCGGGCGCGGCGGGCCGCGCCGCGGCGCAGCGCCTGCTCGACGGCGTCGTCAGTGCCGTCGCCGGTCGCGCCGCCGTCGAGGTGGGCGGCCAGCGCCCGCACCGTCGGGTGCCGGAACAGGTCGACCACGCGCAGCTCGCGCCCGGTGAGCCGGTGCAGGCGCTGCTGCACCGTGGCGACGGCCAGCGAGGAGCCGCCGGAGTCGAAGAAGTTGTCGGTGACGCCGACCGCGTCGAGCCCGAGGACGTCACACCACACGGCCGCGACGGCGTGTTCGGTGGGGGTGGCCGGCGGCCGGCCGATCACGCGGGTGGGCCGCGGGGCGCGGCGCCGGGCCGGTGGGCTCGGGGCCGCGGTGACGGTGCGCGGCGGGGCCAGTGCGGCGGCCGGGGTGTCGCCCGCGGCGAGGCCGCCGACGATCACCTGTCGCAGCGCGTCCAGCAGGTCCCGCATCCGGGCTGCGGTGTAGAGGTCGCTGTTGTAGACGATCTCGATACGCGTGCGCCCGGCGCGCTGCACGCCGTACAGCGTCAGGTCGAACGCGGAGCCGGGGGCGGGCACCGGCACCGGCTCGCCGACGGTCCCGGCGAGGTCCAGGCGCGGCGCGTCGAAGTTGAAGACGTTGAACAGCACCTGCACCAGCGGGCTGCGCACGACCTGGCCGCCGAGGCCGAACGCCTGCACGATGCGTTCCAGCGGCGCCTCCGGGTGGGCCAGCGCGGCGATCAGCTCGTCGCGGGCCGCGCGCACGTGGTCGGCGAAGCCGCGCTCGCGGTCGGTGCGCAGCCGCAGCGGCATGATGTCGATGAAGAAGCCGACCATCTGCTCGAAGTCGGGGTCGCGGCGGTCCACCGCCGGGGTGCCGACCACCAGCTCGTCCTGCCCGGCCCAGCTCGACAGGACCAGCCCGAACGCGGCCAGCAGCACGGCCGACGGCGTCGCGCCGTGCTCGCGGGCGAAGCGCAGCAGGTCGGCGGTGGTAGCGGCGTCGAGCCAGTCGCCCACGTGGCCGCCCGCGTAGGTCTGCTCGGCGGGCCGGGGCCGGTCGCCGGGCACCTCCAGCACGGTCGGCACACCGTCCAGGTGGGACGTCCACCAGTCCAGGTCGCCGTCGGCGCGGCGGCTGCGCCGCTGCTCGCGCCAGGCGACGTAGTCGGCGTAGGTGGCGGGCAGCGGCGGCAGCGCCGCCGGGCCCTTGGCGTACGCGGCGGCGAGGTCGTCGTAGAGCGGCGCCTGCGACCAGCCGTCGAACACGGCGTGGTGGGCGGTGATCGCGAGCACGTGCTCGTCGTCGCCGAGCCGGAACAGCCGGTTGCGCCACAGCGTGTCGGTGGCCAGCGTGAAGCGCCGGGCGGCCTCCGCGGCCAGCTGCCCGGCCAGCTCACGCTCACGCTCGGCGGCGGGCAGGGCGCTCAGGTCGGTCACCGGCAGGGGCAACTCAGCGGCCGGGTCCAGCACGGCGTAGGGCACGCCGTCGGCGTCGGGGATGCGCCAGCGCAGCACCTGCTGGCGGGCCGCGACCGCGGTCAGGGCACGTTGCAGCGCCGCCGGGTCCAGCGGCCCGCGCAGCCGCTCGGCCAGCACGATGTTGTACGCGGCGGCCGCGGCCGGCGAGTACCGCTCCAGAAACCACAGCCGCTGCTGGGACGGGGAGAGCGCGGGCGGGCGACCGCGTACCGGCCGGTCGTCGGTGAGCGCGGCCGCGGCCTGCGCGCGGGCGGCGATGGCCCGCAGCGTGCGCCCCTGCAGCACGTCCTCGACGGCCACGTCGCGGGCGAGCCTGCGGCGCAGCGCGGCGACCAGCCGCATCGCGGTGATCGAGTGGCCGCCGGTGTCGAAGAAGTCGTCGTCGCGGCCGACCCGCACCAGCCCGAGCAGCCCGGCCCACACCTCGGCGACCTGCTCCTCGACCGGGGTGGCCGGTGGCACGAACGGGTGCTCGCCGGTCGGCCCGTCAGCGGTGGCGACGAGCCTGTCGAGGTCGACCTTGCCGCTGCTAAGCAGCGGGAGTTCGGGCACGGTGTGGATGCGGGCGGGCACCGTCGCGGCGGGCAGCTGCGCGGCGCAGTGCCCGCGCAGCGCCTCCGGCGTCACCGCGCCGGTCACGAACGCCACCAGCGTCGTCCCGTGCGGGCCGTCGACCGCGGCGACGGCGGCGTGCGCGACGGCCGGATGTGCCCGCAGCACCGCCTCGACCTCGCCGATCTCGACCCGCTGCCCACGTATCTTGACCTGCCGGTCGATCCGCCCGATGAACCGCAGCTCGCCGTCGGGGTCCCAGGCGACCAGGTCACCGGTGCGGTAGAGCCGCGCGCCGGGAATGCCGGAGAACGGGTCGGGCACGAACCGCTCCTCGGTCAGCTCGGGCGCCCCGAGGTACCCGAGGGCCAGGCCGGTGCCGCCGGCCAGCAGCTCGCCCGGCTCGCCGAGGCCGACGGGGCGCATCCACTCGTCGACGACGTGGACGCGGTGGTTGGCGGCCGGGCGGCCGATCGGCAGCGGCCGGTCCCAGGCGCCCGTCGCCTCGAACCAGGTGACCAGCACGGTCGTCTCGGTGGGCCCGAACAGGTTGAGGAACCGGCGGTCCCCGGCGGTCCACCGCGCCACCTGCTCCGGGCCGGGCGCCTCGCTGCCGGTGAGCACGACCCGCAGCTCGGGCAGGCCCTCGGGGTCGAGGATGGGCAGCACCGCCGGGGGCAGGAACGCGACGGTGACGCCGTGGTCGGCGCAGAAGCGCTGCAGCCGGGTCGGGTCGGCCCGGTCGGCGGCACCGGCCAGCGCGACCGTACCGCCCGCGGCCAGCGGCGCCAGCAGGTCGATGACCGAGGCGTCGAACCCGATCGAGGCGAAGCCCAGGCAGACGCTGCCGCGGTCCAGGCCCGCCAGCGCGGCGAGGCTGGTCACGAACTCGGTCAGCGCCTCGTGCGGGATCATCACGCCCTTGGGACGGCCGGTCGACCCGGACGTGAACATGACGTAGGCGAGGTCGTCCGCCGCCGCGGGGCAGCCCGCGGTGAACCGTCCGACGTCCGTCGTCACCAGAGCGTCTGCGGGAGACGGGTCGGCGGTCGCGGCGGTCGCATGCCCGTCGGTGCGAGCGGCGGCGGAGGGTTCGTCGGCCGCGTCCGGGATCGGCACCAGGTGCAGTCCGGACTCGGCGAACAGCCGCGCCCCCACCTCGTCGCAGACGACGGTGCGCAGGCCCGCCTCGCGGGCGATCTCGCGCAGGCGCGCGGGCGGCAGCGCGGGGTCGAGCGGCACGTACCCGGCGCCCGAGGCCAGCACCCCCAGCAGCGCGACGACCAGCGGCGGACGCCGGTCCGCGCACACGCCCACCAGCGGCTCCGGGCCGGGCAGCCGGGCAGCGAGCGCCTCGGCCGAGGCACACAGCGCGCCGTACGTGAGCGTGGTGTCCCCCTGCCGCACGGCGGGCGCGTCAGGGTGCGCCGCGGCCCGGTCGGCGACGAGGTCGGGGAAGCGGCGGTCGGGGTAGTCCAGCGCGGGTCCGTGCGGGGATGGCATCGGCTGCTGCTCCTCAGTCACTGGTCCGGGCGGACGCCGGGTCGCGGATCGTCATGCGCAGCTCGCTGTGGTAGCGCCGCCCGGCGGCGTCGGGCACCCAGGCCTGCCGCGCGGTCGGCAGCGCCTCCGCGACCGTCAGCGGCACCCGGTCGCCGCCGGCCCGGTGCGCGGCCCGGACCATCGCCGTGAACGCGGCCACGTACGCGGGGCCGGTGAAGTCCACATAACACGGCTTGACCTCGGTGCCGACCCGGATGAACACCTGCTCGGGCAGGCCGAGCCGGTCCCGCCAGCGGCGTACGGCCAGGTAGCGGGAGGCCTCGTCGAGCAGGGTGTCGTCGAGGCCGACGTCGGCGACGGCGGTGCGCCAGGTCTCCCGGTGCACGACCAGCCGGCCGACGCTCACCCGGGGCGTGTGCGCCCGGCCCGCGGCGGGCTTGAACGCGTTGACCGCCCGCGACGACAGGAACGAGCCGAACAGCTCCGTCAGCGGCCAGGTGCGCCCGTCAGTGCCCCGGCCGACCGGCTCGCCGTCCACGACGGACAGGGTCAGCGCGGCCAGCGGCAGCACCTGCGACGGCTCCGGGACGGGCGCGGGCGCGTACGCCAGCCGCACGTCCCCCGGCCCGTCGAGGGTGAACGCCATCCGCGCGGTGAACTCGGGGAAGTCCTGCGGGTAGAGCGGCACGACCCGGTCGCCCAGGTCCCGGTGGACCGCCGCCCGCAGCCCGTCACGATCGTGATGGAACCGGGTGAACACGCCGTTGTCGCAGGTCAGCCAGGCCATGTGCAGCTCGCCGAGGACGGCGGTGAACTCTCCACGCGCCAGCGCCCGCGCATCCTCGGCACACAGGTGCAGGTCGGGGCTGTGCAGCCGGGCCGCCGGCCAGCCGGGGGCGTCCGCGGCGAACACCTGCGCGACCTCCTCGGCGACCTCGGCGGGGTCGAGGGTGACCGGCCCCGCGTCCGCCTCGTCCAGCCGCAGCAGCCGGGCCCACCGGGCGGTGAACTCGGTGACCACGTCGCCGACCGGCCCGTCCCCGAAGATCACACCGAGGGCGAGGTCCCACACGTCGGCCAGCGGGACCGGTCCGTCCTGGGCCGACTCGTCGTGCAGCTCCCGCATGGCGGCGGTGAACGCCCCGGCCATCGCGGCGCTCAGCCACCGGGCCGCCGCCAGCAGCGGCACCAGCGTCTCGGCCAGCAGGGCGAGCACCGGCTCGCCGAACGACACGTCCAGGTCGCGTACCGCGTCCTCGTAGGCCAGGCCCCGGCCCACGTAGGTGGCGCCGGGCCGGTGCTGCACCTCGCCGCCGGTTACCGCGACGAACTCGTCCTGCAGGCGCAGCGTGGCCGCGCGCACCGCGTCGGCGTCACCGGCCGCGCGGGCCAGCTCGTCACGGGCCGCGAGCAGCCGCGCCAGCCCGGCGAGGGCCTCGTCGCGCAGCGCCGGTTCGCCCAGCTCGGACAGGCGGCGGCGCAGCTCGGCCTCGGCGGCGATGGTCAGCGGCAGCTCGACGCCCCAGCGCAGCACGCCCTGCTCCGCCAGCTGCTCCAGGGCCAGCAGGGCGTCGGCCTCGCGGCGGAACCCGGCCGCCGGGTCGGCGAGCGCGGACGCGACCACGTCGCGGGCGGCCCGGGTGCCGTCGCAGGCCGACAGCAGGGCGGCCTCGGCGGGCGTGAGCTGCCGTGGCGGCAGGCCGACCCGCAGGAGCCGGGCGCCGTCAAGCGCCAGGTGGGGTTGGACGGTCACCGGCAGCCAGGGCCGCAAGCGCGGGTCGGCGGCGAGCCGTGCGGCGTACGCGGTCAGCGCCCGCCATTCCAGGTCGACGACGCGGCCGCGGACCAGACCCGGCCCCGGGGTGACCCGCGCGGCGGCGGCGTCGGTGGTGAGCTCGGCCCAGCAGACCGGGCCGAAGTAGCCGATGGTGTCGTTCTTGCCGCAGTAGCGCTGCCAGTACCGGGTGACGACGATCTCGCGCTGGCGCCGCCGGGAGTTGCGCGGCGCGTGCGGGCCGGTGCGGACCAGTCCGTCGAGGGCCTCGACGGAGTTCAGGCTCTGCCAGGTCACCGCCTCGCGGAACAGCGGGTCGGCGGCGATCTCGCACAGCCGCTCGGCGGCCCGGCGGGTCGCGTCGGCGAACGCGGCCTCGAACTGCGCCCGGTCGACGTCGCCGGACAGGTACGCGTCGGCGTCCTTGGCGCATTCGGTCGCGCCGAGCAGGTCCAGGCCGGTGGCGGGGAACCCGGGGGCGCGCAGCGCGGCCGAGCGCCAGGCGTGCCAGCCGGTGTCCCCCAGCGGCACCAGTCCGTCCGGTTCAGACACGGGCACCTGCCCGCGGCTCGATCCAGTGGCGGCGGCGCTGGAACGGGTAGCCGGGCACCGGCACCCGCCGACCGGCGCCGGGCGGCACATTCCCGCCGCCGAGCCAGGTCGCGGCCTGCTCGCGCAGCTCGGCCGGGGCCGCTGCGGGCGGCGCGACCGGCGTGCCGTCGGCGATGGCGGCCAGGGCCTGTGTCGCATCCGCCACGTCCTGGCAGAGGACCGCGGCCCGGTGCGGCAACGGCCGCCGCCCCACGGCGAGGGTGTACGCCAGGTCGGCGACGGGTTGCTGCGGTGCCGGCCAGGCGGCGAGCCGCGCGGCCAGCTCGCGCAGCGCGGCAGGGCTGCCCGCGCTCAGCGGCAGCAGCAGCCAACCGGCCGCGGCAGGACCGTCCGGGCGGGAGGGTGCGGATTGGACCAGCACGTGGGCGTTGGTGCCGCCGAGGCCGAACGAGCTGACCCCGGCCCGGCGGGGTCCGGGCCATTCCCGCGCGGCGGCCGAGACGGTGAACGGCGTCGCCGCGAGGTCCACGTCCGGGTGCGGGCGGCGGAAGTGCAGGGTCGGCGGGATCACCCCGTCGCGCACGGCGAGCACGGCCTTGATCAGGCCGAGGACACCGGCGGCGGCGTCGAGGTTGCCGAGGCCGGCCTTCGCCGAGCCGAGCACGCAGTACCCGGTGCGCCCGGTGGACGGCCGGAATGCCCTGGTAAGGGCCTCGATCTCGATGGCGTCGCCGACGGCGGTGCCGCTGCCGTGGCCCTCGACGAACCCGACCGTGTCGGCGTCCCAGTCGGCGGCGGCCAGGGCCTCGGCCACCACGGCCGCCTGGCCGGCCACGCCCGGCACGGTGAACCCGGCGCGCGCGGCCCCGTCATTGTTGACCGCCCACCCGGCCAGCACGCCGTGCACGTGGTCGCCGTCGGCGACGGCGTCGGCCAGCCGCTTGAGCACCACGGCGCCGCCCCCGTTGCCGAAGACCTGGCCGGTGGCGTCGGCGTCGTACGGGCGGCACACCCCGTCGGCCGACCAGGTGCCGCCCGGCCGGTGCCGGTAGCCGCGCTGGCGTGTCGAGGCGACCGCGGCGCCGCCCGCGACGGCGACGTCGCAGCGGAAGTCGAGCAGGCTCTGCGCCGCCTGGCACACCGCGACCAGCGACGACGAGCAGGCGGTCTGCACCGCCACCGCCGGGCCGGTCAGCCCCAGCGCGTACGCGACACGGGTCGGCAGGTAGTCGCTGGTGCCACCGGCCAGGGCGTCGTCCCAGTCGTCGGGCAGCGCCCCGGCCGGGGCGACGGCCGGGTTGCCGAGCAGGTGGTGGCGCAGGTAGCGGTCGGCGCCGCAGCCGGCGAAGACACCGATCTGGGCGGTGCCGCGGGCGGGGTCGAGCCCGGCGTCCTCCAGCGCCCACCAGGCCGCCTCCAGGAAGATGCGGTGCTGCGGGTCGAGCAGCGCGGCCTCGGCGTCGGTGTAGCCGAACAGCGCGGCGTCGAAGTCCTCGAGCCCGTCGAGGTAGCCGAACGCGGGCACGTACGTCGGGTCCGCCGCGGGCAGCCCCGCCGCGGCCAGCTCGTCGGGGGTGAACCGGCGTACGGCGTCGGCGCCCGCCCGCAGGTTGCGCCACAGGGCGGTGACGTCGGGCGCGCCCGGTGCGCGGCAGGCCATCCCGACGACGGCGATCAGGTCGTCCTCGCTCACGACGGTGTCTCCGCGAGGGCCTGCCGGGCCTGCCGGCGGCGGCGCATGCGGTCGGCGGCCCGGCTCTGCGCCGCGTCGACTGGTGGTGTGTCCGAAGTGGACGTCCGATCGCGCAGGTGTGCGGCGAGCGCGGCGACGGTGGGGTGCTCGACGAGCCGGGTCAGCGGGATCCGCTCCCCCAGCGCCGCCTCCAGCCGCTGCTGGACCAGCGCCATGAGCAGCGAGTGCCCGCCCAGCTCGAAGAACGGGGTGTCCCGGGCGACCTGCTCGACGCCGAGCACCTCGCACCAGGCCGCCGCGATCGTGCGCTCCACCGGGTCCTGGTCGGCCGCCGGGGCGGCGGGCGCGGGCGGCTCGGGCAGGGTGCCCACGTCGAGCTTGCCGGTGGGGCCCATCGGCAGCGCGGCGACGACGACCACCGCGCGCGGGAGCATGAAGTCCGGCAGCAGCCGGGCGAGCGCGGCGCGCAGCGCGGCCGGGTCCGCCGCGGTGTCGCGGGCGGGGACGGCGTACGCGATGATCTCCTTGACCTGCGGTCCCGCGCCCGCGGGGGTGGGCCGGGCGACCACGGCGGCGTGCCCCACGCCCGGCAGCGCGGCCAGCGCGGCCTCGACCTCGCCCAGCTCGACGCGGTATCCACGGATCTTGACCAGGCGGTCGGCGCGGCCGGAGAACACGAGCCGTCCGTCGGGCAGCCGCCGCGCGACGTCGCCGGTCCAGTACGCGCGCTCGCCGCCGTGCTCCCGGAACCGGCTCGCGGTCAGCTCCGGCAGCCCGTGGTAGCCCAGCGCCACGTGCGGGGTGCGGACGACGACCTCGCCGGTCAGGCAGGCGGGCCGCCCGGCGGGGTCGACGAGCACGACGTCGATGCCGTCGAGCGGGTGCCCGATCGGCACCACGGCGTGGTCCAGCGGGGCGTCCGGCGCGAGGTGGTGCTGCGCCGCGAAGCTGATCTCCGTGGTGCCGTACCCGTTGACGAAGACCGTCGCCGGCCCGAACCGGTGGCGGGCCAGCTCCACGTCGTGGCGGGTGACCTCCTCGCCGCCGAGCAGCACCGCCCGGACGCCCGGCAGCCTGCCCTGCTCGCCCAGGCTCGCCAGCAGGTAGCGGTAGACGGTGGGCGTGGAGTGGTAGATCGTCACCCCGTGCCGGGCCAGGGTCTGCGCCAGCTCGCCGAGGCCGTGCGCGCGCAGGTCGGCGGGCACCGCGGCGGCGCCGGACAGGATCGCCCCGAACGTGTCGGTGACCGCCATGTCATACCCGAACGAGGTGAGCACGCTGGTGCGGTCCGCCGGGGTGATGGCGAAGTTGCGGACGTGGTTGGCCACGCCGAACAGCACGTTGCGGTGGCTCTGCACGACGGCCTTGGGCGCGCCGGTCGACCCGGAGGTGTAGAGCAGGTACGCCGGGTCGTCCGCACCGGCCGGGCTGGTGAGCCCGGCCAGCACCTCGTCCAGATCGGTGTCGTCGGCCGCGGCCGCGACGGGCACCAGCGTGATGTCCGGGCGGGACGCCGCCTCGGCCAGCCGCCGGGCGAGCGGGGCATGCGCCGCGTCGACGAGCAGCACGTCGGCGCCGCTGTCGGCGAGGATGTGCGCGAGCCGCCGCTCCGGGAAGCTCGGCTCCAGCGGCACGTACGCCCGGCCGCTGACCAGCGCCGCGAGCAGACCGGTGATCGTGGTGGCGCCGTGGCGGCACAGCAGCGCCGCCCGCCCGGGCCGCGCGCCGGTGTCGCCGGTGGCGCGGCGGATCGCGGCGGCGGTGGCGGCGACGGCCGAGCCGAGCTGCCGGTACGTCGGCTGCCCGTCGTCGGCGAGCACGGCGGGCCGGTCGGGGTGGCGGGCGACCTGCGCGGCGAACGCGGTGCAGATGGTGTCGTGCGGCCCGGCCGCCCAGCCGAGCGGCTCGCGGCGGGGCCCGCCGTGCAGGGCGGCGAGGTCGGCGGGGCGGCGCCGTTCGTACGCGGACACCGGCAGCAGGTCCGCAGTGGACCTTCCCGGATCGGCGGCCATCGCGGCGAGCAGGGCGGCCAGATCGGCGGTGAAGTCCGCGGACAGCTCGTCGGGACAGCCGCCGACGGCGATCCGGCCGTCGGCGACCGACACCGTGAGCTGTGTCAGCTCGCCCTGCGCCGACGCGGCGACGGGCGTCGCGCCGGGCCGGGTCAGCAGCTCGCGCACCGGCCCGTCCGCGGTGAGGTCGAAGTGGAACCCACCGCCGGGACCGTGCACGGACTGCCGGGCCCGGCCGGTGTAGCGGCGCGCGAGCAGCGCCACGGCGGCGCGCGCGACGTGCTCCGGCGGCACCCCGCAGTCGTGGGCCAGCGCCGCCAGGGCGGCGCGCTCCTCCGGCACACCGCAGTCCCCGGCTGCTTGCGCGGCACGCTCTTCCGGCACGCGGCCGGGACCGGCCGGCGCCGTCAAGACGGCGTGCTCCTCCGGCAGGCCGCCGTCGCGGGCCGCCGGGGAGGCGGCAGGGTCGGCGGCCATCACCGGCCGCCCAGGACCGCCGCGGCGATCTCCTCCACGGTGGACACCTCGGCGTCCGGCTCGTACACCGCGTAGTCGTCGTCGCGGTAGCTGCCCGAGCCGTGCACGACGACCTCCAGACCGGCAGGCACCAGGCCGCGGTCGATCGCGTTGAGCACGCCGGTCAGCGCCATGACGATCGACCACTCGCGCAGGTCGGCCGGGTCGGCGGGCAGCTCGCACGGGGTGTGGCGCAGCAGGTCCCGCAGGTGGGCGTAGCGGCCGAGGCACTCGCGGCGCGAGACCGTGACGCCGTCGCCGCCGTGCCGGGCGATGAGGTCGTTCATCGCGGGCGAGGTCACCGGCTGGTGGGTGTAGAACGTCGGGTCGAGCACCTCGTCGGGGTCGTCGGTGACGGCCGGGAAGTGCGGGTCGGCGTCCTGGTGCCACAGGCCGGTCGCGGCGTCGCGCCGGTAGGCGGGCAGCCGGTCGCGGGAGAACGTGCCGTGCCGCAGGTTCAGCACCATGTCCGGGGTGCCCAGGTGCTGCACGAGCAGGAATCCGGGGCGCGGCGATCCGGCGGCCCGGCCCGAGTCCTCCAGCACGTCCCGGCCGAGGTTGTAGCCCAGCAGGCCGAACGCGCTGGACACCGCGTGGGCGTGCCAGCGGGGCGCCGCGGCCGTCGCCGGGGCCGCGTCGAGCTCGAACGCGGCGCGGGCGGCGTCGGCGACGAGGTAGTTCGGCAGCGCCAGCGAGAACCACAGCGCGGTGCCGTGCTTGTCGAGGGCCTGCTGGGCGTACGCGTCGACGAAGGCCCGGCCGAGCGCCTTGACGCCCTCGGGCTGCGCGCCGGTGAACCGCAGCAGCGGGTTCGCGGCCCGCAGCGCCGGATCGGCCGACAGCGGGTCGCGGCGGAACTTGTGCCGCGTCGACCCGGGCGCGAGCACGACGACGCGCAGCTGCTCGGGGGTGACCAGGTTGGCGGCGATGGCGCGGCCGACGGCGTCGCGCAGGGCGATGCCCTTGTTCGCCGAGGTCGGGGTGAAGATGCAGATCGGCTGCCCGGTGCGGCGGATGTGCTCCACCGCACGGGCGACGATGAGCATCGACGGGAACGTCTTGGTGGTGCGGGTGCCGGGGTTGCCGGTCAGGTCCATGAACCGCATCGGGTGGCCCGCGTGCTCGCCCAGCTCGCGCCAGGTCGCGCCGGCCGCGGCGAAGAACTGCCTAACGGGCCCGGACAGTTCGGGCAGGTCGAACCCGGGAGCGAAGCCGGGCGTGCCCGCGGGGTCGCCGGGGCCGGCGCCCAGCCGCTCGACCGCCGCCGCGATCACCTCGTAGTAGTCGACGATGAGATTCCGGGTCGCCGGCGCGGTCGCTGTGGTGAGCACCGTTGCTCCTCCTGGGGTGAGGGGTGATCGGATGGGTCAGACGAGGGCGGGTGCCACCGGCCGCAGCCGGCTGCGCAGGTCGCAGAACCGGTCCCGGACCGTGTCGTAGTCGGCGGCGGCCCAGCCGTGCGCGACCTCGGGCAGGTACGCCTCCAGCGCCGCGGCCGCGCGCGGCAGGTGGTGGACGCGGCCGTCGCCGACCTCGATCCCGTCGGGGCGGCCGGCCCGGTTGTTCCAGGCGACCGCCTCGGCCGGGTCGAGGCCGGGGAGGTTCAGCGCGACGGCGCCGCCGGTCAGCCGGACCGGATAGCCGCCGGGCAGGCCCAGCGGCCCCGGCAGGCTGGTGTGCACCTCCGCGCCGGACAGCAGGTCGGTGAGCAGGCGTGCCGCGGCGTGCCCGGCGATGGCGTTGAGGTCGCGGCGCGGCTGGGCACGGTCGGCGGCCAGCAGCGCGGACACGCCGGGCACCGGTGCGCCGTCCAACCAGGCGCGCACCTCGTCGGCGGGGTCGTCGGGCTCGGTGAGGTGCGCGTGGTGGGCGAGCACCGCCAGCCGGCGCTGGTCCGGCAGCCCGAGCGCCGCCTGCAGGCAGGCCGCGAGCGTGGCGGCGTTGCCGATGCCGCAGAGCACCGGCAGGCCGAGCATCGCCAGCAGCGGGTTGACCGCGTCGGGGAAGCACCCGTTGACCAGCAGGGTGTGCGGGCTGGCCGTGGCGACCGCCCGCGCCAGCCGGACCGCGACGGTGGCCTGCAGCGGCAGCGTGACGCCGAATCCGGCCTGCTCGACCAGGCGTGTCCAGGGCGAGGGCCGGGTCGCCTTCTCGTACGGCGACTGCGCCGAGGCGCAGCAGACCAGCACCGCGGGCTGGAGCGCGGCCAGCGTGGCGGCCTCGTCGCCGAGCGGCCGCGCGGTGAAGACGGCGGCGGTGCCGCCGACCGCGGTGCGCACCCGGCAGTCCCGCACGAGCTGCTCGACCGCGTCGAGGTTGC
This sequence comes from Catellatospora sp. NPDC049609, assembly GCF_040675365.1. Taxonomy (NCBI): domain Bacteria; kingdom Bacillati; phylum Actinomycetota; class Actinomycetes; order Micromonosporales; family Micromonosporaceae; genus Catellatospora; species Catellatospora sp. NPDC049609. The sequence continues at coordinate 34,366 of NZ_JBFAOU010000071.1, forward strand.
GGGCGAGCACGGTGACGGTGATCGGGTCGGTGTCCGGGCGCCGCGGCGGGGCCAGGCTCGCCAGGGACCGGCAGAGCGAGCTCGCCAGTGCGCCGCTGCCGACCACGGCGACGTGTTGCGGGGTGGTCATCGCTCAGACGGCGGGGTCGCTGTGCACCGACGTGATGCGGTTGGCCTCGTCGACGAAGACCACCTTCGGCTTGCTGTCGCGGGCCTGCTCGTCGGTCATCATCGCGTACGCCGCGATGATGACCAGGTCGCCCGGGTGGACCAGGTGCGCGGCCGCGCCGTTGACGCAGACCACGCCGCTGCCGCGCGCGCCCTCGATGACGTAGGTCTCCAGCCGGGCGCCGTTGGTGACGTCCAGGACGTGGATGAGCTCGCCGGGCAGCAGGTCGGCGGCGTCCATCAGCTCGGGGTCGAGGGTCAGCGACCCGACGTAGTGCAACTCGGCCTGGGTGACCGTGGCGCGGTGCACCTTCGATTTGAGCATCGTGCGATACATGAGTGGTGCTGCCTCCGAGATCGTCACAGGGCTGATCTGCGGCTCGACAGCGGTGGATGCCTGCCGCGGCAGACATTCTCACATGGAAATACTTGTTCAGACAGAGGGTGTCTCACATACGCCAGAGCAGGTTCCGTTTGCACCGGCGACCGCTATTGTCGCGCCCCCGCCGCCCGCAGCGCCCTCTTGTCGATCTTTCCGAGCTCGGTCAGCGGGAGGCGTTCGACCAGCTCCACGCTGCGCGGCGCCCACAGCGCGTTGAGCCGGTCCACACACCACCGCCGCAGCTCGTCCGCCGTGGCCGCCGCACCCGCGCGCAGCTGCACCACCGCGTGCACGGCCTCGCCCAGGCTCGCGTCCGGCACGCCGATCACCGCGGCCGCGCCCACCGCCGGGTGCGCGGTCAGCACGTCCTCGACCGTACGGGAGTAGACGTTCGACGAGGTCAGCCCGGTCACGATCATGTCCTTGGACCGGTCCACCAGGTAGAGGTAGCCGTCGGCGTCCAGGTAGCCGACGTCGCCGGTGTGCAGCCAGCCGTCCACCAGCGTGCGCGCGGTCAGCTCCGGCTCGCCCCAGTAACCCGAGGTCATCAGCCGGGCCGACGCCCACACCTCGCCCACCTCGCCCGGCGCGGCCGGTGCGCCCGCCGCGTCGCGGATCTCCACCCGCGCGGGCGCCAGCGGCCTGCCGCACGAGGCCAGCCGCTGGGGGTGCGCCGGATCGTGCTGGGCCGCCGGATAGGCCGCGATCAGCGTCGCCTCGCTCATCCCGTACGCCACCAGCAGCACCGGGCCGAACCGCGCGATCGCCTCGGCCAGCCGCGCCGGGGCGATGGCGCTGCCCGCGCAGGACAGCATGGTCAGGCTGCCGGTGTCGGTGTCGGCCAGCGCCGGATGGTCGAGCACCTGGTAGAGCATGGGCGGCGGCAGCGTGGCGACGGTGATCCGCTCGCGCTGCACGGTGGCCAGGAACTCCCCCGCGTCGAAGGCGTCGTGCTGCACGAGCAGGCCGCCGGACAGCAGCGTGATCATCCCGGAGGCCTGCTGGCTGGAGTGCCAGAATCCGGCCACGGCGAGCTGCCGCAGGCGGGGGCCGCCCGCCGCCGACTGGCGCTGCGCCGCGGCGTACACGTTGGCGAAGAAGTCGTGGCGGTGCTGCACCAGCTTGGGCCGTCCCGTGGTGCCGCCGGTCTGGAACAGCGACTGCGGCTCTGCCGTGGTCACCGGCGGCGGCTGCGCGTTGTCGGATCCCACGGTCAGGTCGGGCCCCGTGCCGCCCGGACCGAGGCACAGCACCGGCAGACCGGGCGCGTGCCGGGCCAGGTCCGCGCCCGAGCCGGCGTGGGTACGCGGGTCGTACACGAGCGCGTCGACCCGCGCCAGGGCGAGGTACTCCGCGCACAGCGGCGGCGGGGCGTTCGGGGCGATCCACACCGACCGGCAGCCCAGCAGGAGCAACGCGAACTGGGCGAACACCGCCTCCGGCCGGTTGCCGGCCAGCACGGCCACCGCGTCGCCGGGCCGCACGCCGTGCCGCCGCAGCGCGTCGGCCATGCCGAGCACCCCGGCGACCACCTCGGCGTACGTGATGCGACGGTCGCCGTGGACGATCGCCTCGGCGGTGCCGTACCCGGCGAACGCCGTCAGCGCGCGCCGGGCGTAGTTGTCCTCACCGGCCATGGCACAGCACGGGCAGCGTGTCGTGGCCGCGCAGGATCAGCGGTTTGGGTTGCCTGCTCAGCGGTGCCGCCAGTGCCAGGTCCGGGAAGCGCTCGAACAGCGCGGGGAAGGCGATCTCGCCCTCCAGGCGGCTGAGCGCGGCGCCGAGGCAGTAGTGCGGGCCGAAGCCGAAGCTCAGCGAGCCCGGATCGGGCCGGGCCGGGTCGAAGGCGTCCGGGTCGGTGAAGCGGCGTGGGTCCCGGTTGGCCGCTCCGATCATGACCAGCACCGCCTCGCCGGGACGGCACGGCACGCCCTCGATCTCGGCGGCCTCCGGCGCGTACCGGACGAGGATCTGCACCGGCGGCTCGAACCGCACCATCTCCTCCACATAGGAGGTGGCGTTGCCCTGGTCCAGCGCCACCCGCAGGGCGGGTCGCTCCAGCAGCATGGTCAGGCCGTTGCCGAGCAGGTGCGTGGTGGTGACGAACCCGGCGTTGAAGGTCGTGATCAGGTTGGCGACCAGCTGCCGGTCGCTCAGGTCCGTCGCGGCCAGGTGGCTGATCAGGTCGTCGCGGGGGTCGCTGCGCCGCAGCGCCACCAGATCGGTGAAGTACGCCGTCAGCTCCCGCGCCGCAGTGTTCGCGCGGACCATGTTCTTCCAGGTCGCGCCGTCGAGTTCGAGGATCGCGCCGATCGCCAGCACCCGCGGCCGGAACCAGGCGAGGTCCTCCTGCGGCACCCCGAGCGCGTCGGCCATCACGCTGCTGGGCAGCAGGTACGCGAACTCGCCCATGAAGTCCACCGGCCCGCCGCGCGACAGCTCGTCGAGCCGGTCGAGCAGGCGGTGCGTCGAGGCCGTGACCGCGTCCGCCATGGCGGCGACCCGGCGCGCGGTGAAGGTGCGGCCGATCAGCTGCCGCACGCCGTCGTGCGCCGGGCCGTCGGTGAAGAACATCGAGTCGCGCAGCACCTCCAGCGCCTGATGGCGCCGCCACTGCGGGTTGTGCAGGTCGAGGTACGCCGCGTCGAGCTGGTGGAACCGGCTGTCCTTGAGCACCTGGCCCGCCGCCTCGAACCCGTACACGGCGACGGCGAAGCCCTGCTCGGCACCGTCCACCGCCTGCGCCGCGCCCGCCCGGTGCAGGCGTGCGTAGAAGGCGGGTGGATCCGTGCGTCCCTCCTCCGCGAGGAGCACCTTGAGATCCATGGCGCCAGTCCTACCACATCGGAGGCGTCCCGGGAACGGCACCTGTCGATGTGTCCGGAGGTCGTCGGGGCGCGGCTCACTTGATCAGCGTGGATGTCTCCGCACAGGAGACGGGCCGGGCGGGGGCGGCATCTCGAACCCGCCCCCCCCACCCACCCAC
>NZ_JBFAOU010000072.1:0-37111 GCF_040675365.1 Catellatospora sp. NPDC049609
GGGCGCGCCCCGCCCCACCGCTGTGCCGCTTGCGGCGATGATGGTGCTGCAGGGGGTGACCATGTCGGTCGGACAGGGCATGCTGCGGGTGACGCTGGCGCACCCGTCCTTCTCCCGGCTGTACCGGACGAGCACGCCGCAGCTGAGCGTCGACGGCGTGGACCAGCCGGTACGCAGCTGGGGTACGCATACCGTGGCCGTCGCCGCCGGGCCGCACCGGATCGCCGTGCAGGTGGTGCCGAAGGAGGGCAGGCCCTTCGGCCAGGCCGAGGCCAGCGCCGTCGTCGAGCTGGGCGCCCAGACGGTCGTGGAGTACCGCGCGCCCCGCTTTCACCGCCACGGAAAGCTCATGATCGCCAGGCCGGTCTGACCGGGCACCGGCAACAGGCCGGTTGGATCGGCGGCCGCGACGCCTCGCTTGCCGGGTGAGCATCGCGAACCCACCCGTTCGCCGAGGGCGGCCCCGGGGACGGTCGGACCGGGGCTCGGAAATCCTGGCCTCGACTGTCGATCGGCGGTCGGTTTGACTCGTCGTGAAGGTAGGCGGGCCCACCCGGGCCCCACACGACGGGACACCCGACATGGCGAAGTACCTGATCCTCATCTACGGCGACGAGCGGCAGTGGGCCGCGATGTCCCCGCAGGAGGTGCAGCAGCTCCACGAGGCCCACCGCGCCTTCGCCGCCGCGGCCGGGTCCGCCCTGCTCGGCGGCGCGGAGCTGGAGCCCGCGGACATCGCGACCACGCTGCGCGCCGACCCGGCCGGCCGGCCGGCAGTCACCGATGGTCCGTTCCTGGAGACCAAGGAGGCGGTGGGCGGCTACTACCTCGTCGAAGCCGCCGACCTCGACGAGGTGATCGGTCTGGCCTCCCGGCTGTACGAGGTCTCCGCCGGCCACAGCGGGGTGGAGATCCGCCCGGTGGTCGATCACGGATGACCGCCGACGTCGTCGCGGCCGTCGCGCAGGCACACCGCCGGGACTGGGCCGGGGTGCTGGCCGCGACGGCGCGCCTGACCCGCGACCTCGATCTCGCGGAGGAGTGCACCCAGGACGCCTACGCCAAGGCGCTGGACACCTGGCCGCAGTCCGGTGTGCCCGATCGCCCCGGCGCGTGGCTCACCACCACCGCCCGCAACCGGGCGCTGGACGTGCTGCGCCGGGAGGCGGTGCTGCGCCGGGCCCTGCCGCTGCTGGTGTCCGAGCAGTCGGTGGCCGGGCCCGAAGACGGCCTCGACGACGACCGCCTGCGGCTGGTCTTCACCTGCTGCCACCCGGCGCTGTCCCGCGACGCCCAGGTCGCGCTGACGTTGCGGCTGGTGTGCGGCCTGACCACGGCCGAGGTGGCCCGCGCGTTCCTGGTGCCGGAGCCCACCATGGCCGCGCGGATCACCCGGGCCAAGAAGAAGATCACCGCCGCGTGTATCCCGTACCGCGTGCCGTCACCCGACCAGCTCGCCGAACGCGTCGGCGTCGTCCTCGAGGTCCTGCACCTGATCTTCACCACCGGTCACACCGCGCCGATCGGAGCGCAGCTGGTCCGCCGGGACCTGGTCGACAGCGCCGTCGACCTCGCCCGCCTGCTGCACCTGCTCATGCCGACCGACGCGGAGGTCAGCGCCCTGCTCGCGCTGCTGCTGCTCATCGACGCGCGTGCCGCCGGCCGCCGGTCCGCCACAGGACGCATGCTGCTGCTGTCGGAGCAGGACCGTTCGCGATGGGACGCCCAGCTGATCGGCGAGGGTGTCGCCCTGCTGACCGACGCGCTGCGCCGCCGGCCGCCGACCCGGTACGCCGTCGAGGCCGCTATCGCCGCCGTACACGCCGAAGCGGCGACCTGGCAGGACACCGACTGGTCCGAGATCGTCGGGCTGTACGACGTGCTGCTCCGGCTCTGGCCCTCACCGGTGGTCGAGCTCAACCGTGCCGTGGCCGTGGGCATGCGCGACGGCCCGCAGGCGGGGCTCGACGCGCTGACGCCGCTGCTGGCCGAGCCGGCGCTGGCCACCTACGGCTACCTCAGCGCCGCCCGCGCCGACTTCCTGCGCCGGCTGCACCGGTGGGCACCGGCGGCGGAGGCGTACCGGGAGGCCCTGACCCTCACCGACAACGACGTCGAACGCGCCTTCCTCACCGAACGGCTCGCCGAAGTCCAGCACACACCGACCAGAGAAGACCTGCCCCAGTGAAGGAACGCCCTTGACAGCCAGCGAGCCCGTCGCCGTGTCCCGGCGGATTGCCGCACCGGCGGCCGCCATCTTCGCCATCCTCGCCGATCCCCGGCGACACACCGATCTCGACGGCTCCGGGATGTTGCGGGGTGCCGCATCGGACGGGGTCGTCGCCGCCGCCGGCGACGTGTTCGTGATGAGGATGTACCACCCGCCGCACGGCGACTACGAGATGAACAACCACGTCGTGGAGTACGAGCTGAACCGGCGCATCGGCTGGGAGCCGGAAGCGGGCCGGGGCCACCCGGACACCGCACCCGGCAGCACGGCTCAAGCACGATGGGGGCACCGGTGGACCTATGAGCTGACCCCTGACGGCCCCGGCGCGACCGTCGTGACCCAGCGCTATGACTGCTCCCAGGCACCGGAGGATGAGCAGGCGTCGATGGAGGGCGGCCGGATCTGGGTCGAGAGCATGACCGAGACGCTGAAACGGCTGGACGCGCTGTGCACCAGGCCGAGTAGTCTGCGCGGATGATCGTCAGGCGATGCCGGCGGCAGGACGTCGACGTGCTGGAGCACCACCTCCCCACCGGCCCGAACCGCTACCACGAGGCCCGCTACCTCCGGCAACGCGAGGGGTTCAGCACGTTCCTGATCGCCTGCGCCGGCGACGTCCCGGTCGGCTCCGGGGAGGTCCTGTGGCAGGGCCCCAAGGAACCCGACGTCCGTGCGCGGTTTCCCGGCTGCCCCGAGATCAACGGATTGGCCGTTGCTCCCGAACGGCGGTCGCAGGGCGTCGGAACAGCGATCATCCGCGCGGCCGAGCAGCTCGCCACGCAGCGCGGCCATCACCGGATCGGGATGGGCGTCGACGATGACAATGCGCGGGCGGCCGCGCTGTACCTGCGGCTCGGCTATCGCGACACCGGCTGCCACTACCTCGATCGGTACCACTACACCGACGAGCGCGGCGTCCGTCACGAGGTCGCAGACCCCTGCCGGTTCCTGGTCAAAGAGGTCTCCGGCCGCCGGCGCGGCGATGGCGGGCCCTGATCAGCATCGTCGCCGCGCGGTCCGTGCGGAGCCGTGATCACACGCCGGGGAACGGACTGGACGGGATGCTGCGCGGGCTTGTACCTTGCAGCTGACCGAGACCCGCCCGAGGAGGTGAGACCCATGAACGCTGTATCGATGTGGGTGCTCCCCCTCCCGTCACGGTCGGGCGACTGACGTAGGTGTCGCCGGGAGCGCCTCGCTGACAAGGCACTCCCGAAAGGCGACGCCCATGCACTCTCCGCAGTTCCCCGCCGAGCCGTCATCGACCGCGACGGTCCAGCCCGACTCGACCGTGGTCGATGTGCCCAGACCCGCATCGCCGGCCTTCCGCACCAGCACACCCCCCATGTTCGACGTGATCATCGCCGGGTGCGGGCCGACCGGCGCGATGCTGGCCGCCGAACTACGGCTGCACGATGTGCGCGTACTCGTCCTGGAGAAGGAGACCGAGCCCGTCTCGTTCGTCCGCATCGTGGGTCTGCACATCCGCAGTATCGAGCTGATGGCGATGCGCGGGCTGCTGGAGCGCATGCTCGAACACGGCAGGCAGCGTCCGGCCGGCGGCTTCTTCGCCGCCATCGACAAACCCGCGCCGAAGGGCTTGGACTCCGCGCACGCCTATCTGCTGGGCATACCGCAGCCGGTCATCGTCCGCCTGCTCGAGGAACACGCGATCGCACTGGGTGCGCAGGTCCGGCGCGGTGGTGCGGTGGCCGGGCTCGACCAGGACGACGAGGGTGTGACCGTCGCGCTCGCCGACGGGGAACGGCTGCGTACGCGCTATCTCGTCGGCTGTGACGGCGGGCGCAGCACGGTGCGCAAACTGCTCGGCGTCGGCTTCCCCGGCGAGCCCGCGCGCACCGAGATGCTGATGGGCGAGATGGCGGCGGGGGTGCCGCCGCAGGAGATCGCCGCCAAGGTGGCCGAGGTCCGCAAGACCGATGAGCGGTTGAGTCTCCAGGCCTTCGGCGACGGGGTCTACCGCGTCGTGGTACCCGCCGCGGGCGTCAGCGACCGTGCGGAACCGCCCACCCTCGACGACTTCCGGCGACAGTTGCGCGCCATCGCCGGGACCGACTTCGGCGTGCACTCCCCGCGCTGGTTGTCCCGCTTCGGGGATGCCACCCGGCTGGCCGAACGTTACCGGGTGGGGCGGGTGCTGCTGGCCGGCGACGCGGCACACATCCATCCACCCGCCGGCGGTCAGGGCCTCAACCTGGGCGTGCAGGACGCGTTCAACCTCGGCTGGAAGCTGGCCGCACAGATCCGCGGCTGGGCGCCGGACACACTGCTGGACACCTACCAGGCCGAGCGTCATCCGGTCGCCGCGGACGTGCTGGACAACACCCGCGCCCAGATGACACTGTCGTCCACCGAGCCGGGCCCACGGGCCGTGCGCAGGCTGCTCACCGAACTGATGGACTTCGACGAGGTGAACCGCCATCTGATCGAGAAGATCACCGCTGTCGGCGTCCGCTACGACTTCGGCGCAGGCCCCGATCTGCTCGGCCGCCGCCTGCGCGACATCGACCTGGCACAGGGCCGCCTCTACGATCTGCTGCACCGCGGCCGCGGCCTGCTGCTGGACCGCACCGGACACCTCACCGTCGCCCGCTGGTCGGACCGGGTCGATCATCTCGACGATCCCGCTGCGGCACTGGATGTTCCGGGCGTCCTGCTACGCCCCGACGGCCACGTCGCCTGGGTCGGCGACGACCAGCAGGAGCTGGACGCTCACCTGTCCCGCTGGTTCGGCAAGCCCGCCAGGTGATCCCGCCTGAGCAACCGAAGGCGAGGGCCGGCCCGACCACGGCCGCAGGCGCCGAAACCGAACGTCGGGGCCGCGGCACCGCCCAGCCGGATGCCCGATGCCCGCCAGGTGCCGGGCGGCGCCCTATGGCCGCATCTCGTAGGCACCGGACAGCTCCTCGACCTGGGCCCACACGGCCGCGGTGCGTGCAACGTCGTGCACCGGGCGGCGCAGGTGCGCCAGGGCCCAGGCTGCCTGCGCCTGCGTGGTGGCCGCCTTGCCGTGCAGTTCGGTCGCGAACGCCGAGAAGTCCCCGACGAGCACCGCGAAGATCTCGTCGAGCAGGTGGCGGTCCAGCCCCGTCAGCTCGGCCTGCTCCAGGATCAGCTGGCCGTAGACGACCAGCGCGAACAACTGGCCGATGGTGAGCAGGAAGTCCAGGTCGCGCTGCTGGTCCTCGTCCGGGGCGTGGGCCTGGAGCAGCGCGCACAACCCGTCGGCCTGCTGCCGGAACACCGCGACGTTCGGGATGCCGGCGTGCTTGTCGTACGCGCCGCGCCAGTCGTGGAACCGGATCGCGCCCAGACCGCGGGCCGGGCCCTGCCGGAACAGGAACTCGTCGTCGGCGGCGTCGTCACGCGTGGGCACGGGCGCGAACCCGGCCGGCTGGAACAGGTAGTTCGGCATGAACTTCAGGATCAGGGCGAGGTTGACGTGGACGGTGCCTTCGAGCTTCGGCAGGCCGCGGATGTCCTTGGCGGCCTTGTCGAAGTAGGTGTCGGCCTCGAACCCCTTGGCGGCGATCACGTCCCACAGCAGGTCGACGACCCGCTCGCCCTCGGTGGTGACCTTCATCTTGGTCATCGGGTTGAACAGCAGGTACCTACGGTCGTCCGGGCCCGCGGACCGGAAGTAGTCGACGGCACGGTCGCTGAACAGCTTCATCGCGACCAGCCGGGCGTACGCGTCGGTGAGCTCGCGGCGCACGTGCGGGAAGTCGGTGACCTTCCTGCCGTAGAGCACCCGCCGGTGGGCGTGGGTGACGGCCTCGTACATCGCGTGCTCGCAGATGCCGATGGAGGCCGTGCACAGGTTGAACTTGCCGACGTTGACGGTGTTGAGCGCGGCGTCGAACGCGGCCCTGCCGGTGTGCAGCACGTCCTCGGCGCGCACCGGGTAGTCCTCGAGCCGGAACTCGCTGACGTACATCTGCCCGTTCACCACGTTCTTGACCAGGTGGTAGGCGGGGTGGCGGCTGTCGGCGGCGAAGAAGACGTAACCGTCGGGCCCTTCGACGTCGGCGCGGCGGCCGAACACGGATACGAGACCGGCGACGTTGCCGTTGCCGATGTAGTACTTCGCGCCGGTGGCCCGGAATCCGTCCGCGCCGTCCGGCGTGAGGATCATGTCGGTGGAGTAGATGTCGGCGCCGTGGCTGCGCTCGGACAGGCCGAACGCCATGACGTGGCCGTCGGCGAGCAGCCGGGCGGCGCGGGCTCGGGCGGCCGGGTTGGCGCTCTGCCACACCGGCCCCAGGCCCAGGACGGTCACCTGCCAGGTGTACCAGTAGCCGAGGCCGTAGAACCCGAGGATCTCACTGAGTGCGGCGTTACGTGCCGTGTCCCAGCGGCTGCCCGCGTCCCCGGAGGCGTCGGCCGCCGGTGTCAGGAACGTCGCGAACAGGCCCTCCTTGGCGGCGAAGTCGAGGAAGTCGCCGTACCAGGTCCGGTCGTTGTAGCTGTCGACGAGCACCTTCTTGCCGCGGTGCTCGAAGAAGTCGACGGTGGCGCGCAGCAGCCGGCGCGTCTGATCGTCGAAGTGGGCGGGGTCGTAGTCGCGCGGGTTGAGCAGCAACGGGTTCGCCATGGCGGCATCGCCTTCCGAGTGGGGTCAGCGGCCGAGGCCGCGGAGGGTGTCGAGGACGTCGTCGAGCCAGGCCAGGACCATCCGCTCGTATGCGATGCCGCCGCGCAGCACGACATGCTGCAACCGCCGGCCGGTGTCGAGTTCGCCCGCATCGGGGAAGTCACGCCGCTCGCCGGCCAGGTAGCGGCCGAGGGTGACCTCGTGGTCGGCGCGATAGCGCTCCACCTCGGCGATCAGCGCGGCGTGTCCGGTCCGGTCGTCGAACGCCGCGCCGCGGACCTTCACGGCGAGTTCGTGGCGGACCGTCTCGGGCTGGACGGGCTCGCGCAGCCAGTCGGTGAGCACCGCCCGGCCGGCCGCGGTGACGGAGTAGCGCCGCTTGTCGGGGCGGCCTTCCTGGTCGATCTCCTCGGCGGTGGCCCAGCCGTCGGACTCCATGCGCTTGAGCGTGCGGTAGATCTGCTGGTGCGTGGCGGTCCAGAAGCGGCCGATGGAGCGGTCGAACCGCCTGGCCAGCTCATAGCCGGATCCGGGCTGCTCCAGCAGGGAGACGAGAATCGCGTGTTCCAGGGCCACGCCGGCCATCATGCTATGAAACTTGTTGCATAACAATCCCGCCCCGGATAAATACCAGCGTCCGCGCGAAGCCGGGTGGCCCGACACGGATGCGGCCGACCGCGCCTGGGACCCCGGTCACACCTTTCGGTAGCGAGCCTGGAAGTAGCAGTAGATGCCGAACACGGCGAAGCCGGCCGCGGTCACCAGCATCAGGGCGTACCCGAACGGCTGCTGCGCCAGGGTGTGCAACGCCCCGTCGAGCCCCGTCGACTTGGCGGGGTCGAAGGTGACGGCCGCGATCGTGACGAGCACCCCGGCCACGGCGTACACGGCGCCCTTGACGGCGTAACCGAGCCGACCGGTCCAGACCGCCGCCCGGAACTCCCCCGCGCTCATCCGATCCCGCCGGAGATGGCGCAGGAAACCCTTCGTGATGCCGTACCCGACCAGGACCAGCCCCACCACGGCGACCGCGACGCCCGCGACACCGACCAGCCACGGTCCTTCCGGCCGACCGAGCAGGCCGCTGGTGGCCGCACGCTGCTGGCTGCCCGTGGCCGGGTCGACGCCGTTGGCCACCTGGATCGCCGTCACGCCCAACGCGAGGTAGACGACGGTGCGCCCGGCCGAGACGACCCGTTCCAGCGTGCGCCTGCCGCCACGCTCGTCGACGTGGCCCACCGCGGCCTCGAACAGCTGCCAGACCGCCATCGCCAGCATGCCGGCGGCGATGGCCCAGACCAGCGCCCGGCCGAACGGCTGCGCGGCCAGCAGCCGGAACGCACCGGACTGGTCACCGCGGGCGGACTGACCGTTCGCGATCTGCAGAGCGAGCCAGCCGACCGCCAGGTGCAGCAGGCCGTAGCCGATGAGACCGGCGCGGGTCAGGTTCTCCAGGGCGGGGCTGTTCCCGGCCGCGCGGGCCGTGCGGCGGGCGGTGCTGGTCAGACGCATGTCCTGCCGATACCTCCCGGCACGGTCCGACAAACCCGTCCACCGCCGGAGCCTGCCCCGCCGCCCCACGCCGCCTGCTGTCTGCGCCGGCTGAGCAAGCTGAGCCGGGACGTCTCAAGAGCGGCATCGGGTCCGCGCTCGCCGGGTTCCGGCAGCGGATCAAGAGCCGGCGCCAGCCTGACGGTCTGGCGCACGATGAGCAGTGCCAGGCCGGCGCCCTGCGGAGATCTCCCAAGCCTGCTCGCACGATCTCGTCAGCGGGTGTCGCGGCGCAGCGGGTGGTCGGCGGGGATCTCGACGATGACGATGCGTACCCCGTCGGGATCCTCGATCCACATCTCGTCGAGCCCCCACGGCTCCCGTCGCGGCTCGCGCAGGATCGGCACGCCTCGCGCCACGAGGCGGGCGTGCTCGGCCCGCAGGTCGCGTACCTGCAGCCAGATCTGCACCGCGCCGCCGGGCCGGGCGTCGGTGGCGCCGGAGACTTCGAGCAGTCCCTGGCCGAGGAAGAACACGACTCCCGGATGGTCGGGTGCCCCGAACTCGCGGTAGACGGCCAGCTCGAGCACGTCGCGATAGAACCGGTGCGACCGCTCCACGTCGGACGGCCGAAGCAGGATGCGACTACTGAGGATCTCCACGCTCCCATCATCGCGCGACGCGGCGCGCTCCGGCTGCACCTGCCGCGCGAGCCGCCACGGTCAGAAGGTGGCGATCGGGTTGGCCGGGCTGCCGGACGCACCGGCCGGCGAGGATCCCGTGACCAGATGGGAGCTGCTGCGGTACACCGCGCAGCTCGCGCCGACGCTGCTGCCGTAACCTGAACCGGCGGGCGCTTCTCGACATGCCCACCTCGACGACGAGCCCGACGCGGCAGGGATGGCCGCGATGATCCGGGCAGGTCGTGGCCCCAACGCGGACACGGCAGGCAACCGAGACCTGCGTTCGGTCCTCCCGCTGCGTTGGTGCATCACCGTTTCCGGTCGGGCAGCCGACACCGACCGCCACGCCTGGCGTGATCCCACCACGCGTTGTCCGTGAGAACTAACCTGAACGCACCCAGGTGGGAAATATGATCTTGCAGCCCTGGGCGACCTTCAGTCAGCGCGACAACGCACGGAGGCTGCCACATGACAAGCATTCGCCGCCGGCCCGCCCAGCGCCGAGGGCTGCTGACCCTGACCGTGGTGCTGCTGACCGCACTGCTGGCACCGATGGCGCCGGCGACGGCCGCCGGCGAGCCCATGATCTGGGGAGCGCACGTCGCCCGCCGCAGCGGTGAGAGCGAGCAGCAGGCGGTCCAGAACCTCGAGGCGTCGCTCGACCAGAGCCTGCGCGGCTCCCGCATCTTCGTCCTGTGGGACCAGCAGTTCCCGGACAGCTACCACAACTGGCTGCGCAGCACGGACCACACGCTGGTGCTGTCGGTCAAGGCGCGCCGGCTGGACGGCCAGCGGATCCCGTGGAGCAGCATCGCGAACGCGGCGCCCGGCCAGGCGATCCACAACGACATCGTGTCGTGGTCGACCAGGATCAAGAACTGGGGGGCGCCGATCTACTTCATCTTCAACCATGAACCCGAGGCGTCGACCAACCTCCAGAACGGGGATGCCACGGATTTCAAGAACGCCTGGCGCAGGATCGTCACGGTGTTCCGCGAGCAGGGCGTGACCAACGCGAAGTACCTGCTGACCATGACCGACTACAGCTTCTTCGTCAACCCGAGCGACCGTCGTCGCGCGGAGAAGTGGTACCCGGGTGACGACGTCGTCGACGCCATCGGCGGGGACTCCTACAACTGGTACACCTGCCGGGGCAGCAACGAGGGCTGGAAGTCGCTGCAGTCGATCATCGACCCGTTGCGTCAGTTCGGGACACAGCATCCGACCAAGGAGTTGTGGCTGCCCGAGTTCGCCACGATCGAGGACCCGGCCCAGCCCGGCCGGAAGGCGGCGTGGCTCGCCGCCGCGCAGGCGCTCTTCCAGCAGCCCGGATGGGAGCAGTTCCGCGGCGCGCTCTACTTCCACACCGAGCACGACAACAACCAGTACCCGGCGTGCAACTGGTGGGTCGACTCCTCGACGCAGTCGCGTGACGCCTTCGCGGCCATGGGCGCGGACCCGTACTTCGGCGGCGAGGGTGAACCCCCACCGCCGCCACCGCCCGGCAGCGGACTGCTCTTCGTGGTCGGGAACCCGGCCGCGCTCACCACGGGTGACACCGCGGTTCGCAACCGGCTGACCGCCGCGGGCCACACGGTGACCCTCGCCGACGACGACACGGTCACGGCCGGTGACGCGACAGGTCAGGCCGCCGTGCTGATCTCGGCGTCGGTGTCCTCAAGCCTCACCTCGCGGTTCCGGGACGTCACGGTGCCCGTCCTGACGTGGAAGCCGTGGATCTACGACGACATGCGGATGACGGGCACCACCGCGGATGTCAGCTACGGCAACACCTCCGCATCCGCCGCCGTCATCACCGCTGCCGGCCATCCGCTCGCCGCCAGCCGGACCGGGACGGTCGCCCTCTACGCCACGAACCAGACCATCGGCTTCGGGGTGCCCAACAGCGGCACCGGCGGCGCGACGACGGTGGCGACCGTCTCCGGGCAGCCCGGCATCTTCGTCTACGAGTCCGGGGCGAGCATGGTCGGCGGGACACCGGCACCGGGCTGCCGGATCGCGTTCCCGGCGAGCGCCACGAGCCCGGCCGCGTTCGAGTCCGGTGGCGGAGCGCTCTTCGACGCGGCGGTCGACTACGCGGCGGGGAACTGCGCAGCATAGTCATTTCGGCGCCCCATCACGAACACCGGCAGGATCTTGCGATCAAGGCCGAGCCACCCGCGCAGAGGGGGCTCGGCCTTGAGGCGGGGTGCGTCAGGTGGCCCGCCCCTGCGCACGGTGCCAGGTCGAGGTGTCATCCCGGCGAGCGTGCACGCGACCCGGTCGGCCCGCCATCATCCCGTCCACGGTGTCAAGCCCGGCGTGCCGCAGCCGTCACTCGTATCCCATCTCGGGGATGACCTTGCCGAGTGACTCTTCGATGAACGCGCGGGTTTCGCCGTCGAACTGGTCGTTGCGGTGCGCCAGCTTGTGCGACTGAAACGATGAAGGGGTGGCGAAGTCGTCGACGCCGAGCCGTTCGAACAGGGCGCGGCGCTGCCCGGGCCAGTCGGCGGCGAGATCTTCCGCCTTCACCTCGAAGTATCGCCTGCCCGTCAGGTCTGCCGAGCTCTTCCAGGTGAGCCATCGGTGGTAGACCGGCTTGAGGTAGTCGAGCGCGCCGTCCACGGTGGATGGTGCCCATGGCTGGGCCAGGTGGGAGGCGAGCACGGCGACCGGGTGGCGTTTGATGTGCACGATGGTCGCCTCGGGGAACAGCTCCCAGAGGAACTCCATGCACAGCAGGTTGAACGGCGTCTTCTCGCACCAGGTCGGCTTGCCCGCGTCGGCGGCTGCTCCGCCGAACAGGGTGTCGACCAGATTCCGCAGGATGGCGACCAGCTCGCCCCGGTCGCTGAAATACCGGGGAACCACCCGTCGGCGGCTCGGCGGCCCGAACGGCCCGGCCGGCCGGTCGGCGTCGCCGAAACCCTCCGCGGGCGCGGGCTCGTCGAAGGTGTACGCGATCAGCTGCGGCCAGAGCTGCTGCACCGCGTCCCGGTAGCGCTGCTGGCCGACCAGCTCCGGAACGGTCTTGCCGCGGTCGTCGCGCCGGCCGGGCACCCGTACGGTGAGGAAGTCGCTCAGCCGGAGCAGGGCGTCCTCACCGACGTGGGGGTCGTATCGAGCGGTGAGCGCGTCCGCCAGGTCCCGCAGACCACCCGGGTCGATGATGAACTTGGTCTCCATGGGAATCCGGTGGATCAGCGGATGTTCGCCGATGATGTTGGCGATCCGTGACGTTCCCGAACGGCCCGTACCGGCAACGAAGATCGGTGAGGGGGAGGACATGGCGAGCAGTCAAGCCCTCGGCCCGACACCTGTGCAAGCCATTTATCCCCCTTCACCTGCTGCTACGGGGCCGGGCACGCACCCGCCCGCCGAGTGCGTGCCGAACAGCCGCAGGAGGGCACGAGGAGCACGGCCGGGCCGTGTCGCAGGTGCCACGTACGATGCCGCGATGCCTTCCCCCTCCCCCACCGACGCCCCGCGTCTCGAGTGCACCTGCCCGGAGCACGTCGAGGAGCTGCACGATCTGATCGTGCCGAGCGCCGAGCCGCACCACCTGCCGCACATGAGCGTGCGGGAGCTGCGCGGCACCGGCGACTTCAGCGTGCAGGCGCTGCCCGAACGCGACCGGCGGCTGGCCGTCTTCGGCGATGACGGCGAGAGCTACCACGTCGAGGTGTACCAGTGGTCGCTGTGGGCCGGTGACGCCGCGCGCTGCTTCTACGACGACGACGCAGAGCTGGCCCTGGACGACTCGCTGCGGGAGCGGGCCGGGATCGAGCGGGTCGCGTGGCTGGACCGCGAGGTGTTCCACCTCGCCGCGCCGGGCATGTGCGCCGGTGGCGTGCTGGCCGCCGCGGCGCGGGCGCTGCTCGATGCGCGGGTGCGCCGCACCGGCTGAGTAGCCGCTGCGGGCCCGTCCGCGCCGGTGGTCGGGGACGTCAACCGAGGCCGGAGCGTTGACACGCGCGGGCCGTCACCCGCCGCCGGAACACGGCGGGCGACGGCCGTCGCGTCGACCACGTCGCCGTCAGGGCGTCACGATCGCGAACCGCGGGTCGGGCGCGTCGAGGTAGCCCTGCATGCGCTTGAGCCCGTCGAGATCGCCGTCGTACGTGATGCCGCCGAGGCCCTTGCCGGCCAGCATGCCCAGCAGCTGCGGCTTGGTCAGGGTGAGGCTGAGGTCGGGGTCGCCCGCGGGCGGGTCCTGCTGGTGGACGAGCACCCCGTTGCGCAGCGTGGTGCGATAGGCCTGGCCGAGGTCGGTGAACGTCCAGTCGATGGTGATCGTGTCGTGCCACGCCTTGGGCGCGTCGACGCGGATCGCCAGGGTGTCGAAGATCTGCTCGATCGACAGCACGGCGGCCATGCCGCCGCCGAGGTCGACCGGGGTGACGTCGGGCCCGTGGCGCAGCTCCTGCGCGCCGGTGAGGTAGAAGTTGCGCCAGATGCCGTTCTCCGCGCCGTGGCCGAGCCGGTCGTACACCTGCGCGAGCAGTTCCTTCGCGCCGCCGTGCGCGGGGTCGGCGAAGACGGCGTGCTGCAGCAGCTGGGCGGCGAACCGCAGGTCTCCGGCGTCGGCGTAGTCGCGTGCCTTGGCCACGACGGCGTCGAGGCCGCCGAGGCAGTCGACGTAGCGCTTGGCGGTCTCGACCGGCGGGTGCTGCCACAGGTTGGCCGGGTTGCCGTCGAACCAGCCGAGGTAGCGCTGGTAGACGGCCTTGACGTTGTGCGACACCGACCCGTAGTAGCCGCGGCCGTGCCATGCCGCGTCCAGGGCGGGCGGCAGCTGGATCATCTCGGCGATCTCGGCTCCGGTGTGGCCCTGGTTGGCCAGCCGCAGCGTCTGGTCGTGCAGGTAGGCGTACAGGTCGCGCTGCTCGGTCAGGTATCGCGTCATGTGCTGGCGGCCCCAGGTGGGCCAGTGGTGCGAGGCGAACACGACGTCGGCCGCACCGTCGAACATGGTGATCGCCTCGGTGAGGTAGCGCGACCAGATCCGGGCGTCGCGGACCAGCGCGCCGCGCAGGGTGAGCACGTTGTGCATGGTGTGCGTGGCGTTCTCGGCCAGGCACAGCGCGCGGTGGTCGGGGAACAGGAAGTTCATCTCCGACGGCGCCTCGGTGCCCGGCGTCAGCTGGAACACCATCCGCACGCCGTCGATGGTCTCCTCCTGCCCGGTGCGGGTGACGTCGATCGTGGGCGGGAACAGCGACACGGTCCCGGAGGACGCGGCGTTGCCCAGCCCGAACCCGATCTGTCCGGCCGGGCCGATCGGCAGGGTCGCGCCGTACATGAAACTCGCCCGGCGGGTCATCGCCGTGCCGGCGAACACGTTCTCGGCGACGGCGTGCTCCATGAACCCGACGGGCGCCAGGATCGGCACGTCGCCGTCGGTGACGCCGGCGGCGCCGCCGAAGTGGTCGGCGTGGGAGTGGGAGTAGAGCAGCCCGGTGACGGGCCGGTCGCCGCGGTGGGCGCGGTACAGGCCGAGCGCCGCCGCGGCGGTCTCCACGCTGAGCAGCGGGTCGATGATGATGATCCCGGTGTCGCCCTCGACGATGGTCATGTTCGAGATGTCCAGGCCGCGTACCTGGTAGATGCCCTCGGTGACCCGGTAGAGGCCCTGGCGGGCGCACAGCCGGCTCTGGCGCCACAGGCTCGGGTTGGCGGTGTCGGGGCAGTCGCCGTCGAGGAAGGACCACGCGTCGGCGTCCCACACGACCCGCCCGTCGGCAGCGGTGACGACACCCGGGGTCAGCGCGGCGATGAAGCCGCGGTCGGCGTTGTCGAAGTCGGTGCGGTCACCGAAGTCGAGTGTGTTGTCCATGGCGGATCCTCCGTGCGTGTCGATCTGAGGGGTGCTGCGACCTGGGCTGTCGGCCCGTCAGCGGGCTGAGCTGTGCGGCGGCGGCTCGGCGGCGGTCTGGCGCAGCGCGGCCGGGGCGTCCGCCGGGACGGCGGGCCGGTGCGGCGCGACCGGCGCGAGGCGCCGGTAGGGGGCGCCCAGCGCGGGCCTGGGGTCGGGCTCGCCGCGGTTGGGCCAGAACGACATGGCGCGCTCGGCCTGGGCGGTGATGGTCAGCGACGGGTTGACGCCGAGGTTGGCCGACACGGTCGAGCCGTCGGCGACGTGGACGCCCGGGTGGCCGTAGAGCCGGTGGTACGGGTCGACGACACCGGTCTGCGGGGAGTCGCCGATCGCGCAGCCGCCGATGAAGTGGGCCGTGAGCGGGATGTTGGCGATCTCGCCGATGGTGCCGCCGGCGATGCCGTCGATCTTCTCCGCGACGCGGCGGGCGGCGTCGTTGGCGGCGGGGATCCAGGACGGGTTCGGCTGGCCGTGGCCCGGGCCGGAGGTGAGCTTGTACCGGCCGGTCAGGGTCCGGCGCCCGCGGACGGTGATGGAGTTGTCCAGGGCCTGCATCACCAGCAGGATGATCGTGCGCTCGGACCAGTTCTTCGGGGAGAACCAGGTCCAGTTCCGCGGCTGGGTCGCCATCGTCTTGAGCCAGGTGACCCAGCGGGGGCGGCCCTGGTCGCCGTCGGTGAGCGCGGTCTGCAGCAGTGCCATCAGGTTGCTGCCCTTGCCGTAGCGCACCGGTTCGATGTGGGTGTTCTCGTCGACGTGGATCGACGAGGTGATCGCGACACCCTGGGTGTAGGCGATGTTCTTGTCCCGCGCCTTGACGCCCAGCACGGACTCGGAGTTGGTCCGCGACAGCTGCCCGAGCCTGCCGGAGACGTGCGGCAGCGACCCGGTGTCGCGCAGGCGGTGCAGCAGCTTCTGGGTGTTGTACGTGCCGGCCGCGAACACGACCTGCTCGGCGGTGAAGGTGCGCCGGTGCCGCCTGCGGCGGGCCGGCTTGCCGGTCACGACCGTGTGCACGGCGTATCCCCCGGCGGGCAGCGGCGCGACGTCGACGACGGTGGTCATCGGGTGGATCTCGCAGCCGTTGCGCTCCGCCAGGTACAGGTAGTTCTTGTCCAGGGTGTTCTTGGCGTTGTACCGGCAGCCGGTCATGCACGAGCCGCACTCGATGCAGGTGTTGCGCCGGGGTCCGGCGCCGCCGAAGAACGGGTCGTCGACCTCGGTGCCGCGCTTGCGGCCGTCCTCGCCGAACAGCACGCCGACGGGCGTCAGGGTGAACGTGCCGCCGACTCCCATGTCGTCGGCCACCGACTTGAGGACCTTGTCGGCCTCGGTGACGGTGCGGTTCATGGTGACGCCGAGCATGCGCCGGGCCTGGTCGTAGTGCGCGTCGAGTTCGTCGCGCCAGTCGGTGATGTGGGCCCACTGCGGGTCGTCGAAGAACGGCGCGAGCGGCTTGTAGAGCGTGTTGGCGTAGTTGAGCGATCCGCCGCCGACGCCGGCGCCGCCGAGGATCACGACGTCGCGCAGCAGGTGGATGCGCTGGATGCCGTACAGCCCCAGGGCCGGGGCCCACACGAACCTGCGCGCGTCCCACGAGGTCCTGGGCAGTTCCTCGCTGGTGTAGCGCCTTCCCGCCTCGAGCACGCCGACGCGGTAGCCCTTCTCGGTCAGGCGCAGGGCGCAGACGGATCCGCCGAAGCCGGAGCCGATGACGAGGACGTCGTAGTCGTGGGCACTCATGGGATGCATACCTTCCGCAGCAGCGTCAGATCGTGGTCGGCGCCCCGGTCGGGCAGCGCCTGGTCGGGGTGGCGTGCACCCTCGGCGCCGCGCATCGGCGGGTCCGGGGACGAGCCGCCAAATGCGTTAACGCCAGTATCGTTATTCGGGCCGGGCAGGGCAAGGTCCTTGCCGACCGGAAAGAGCAGCCGTCAGCCCCGCAGCGCCGAGGCGAAGATCCCCGGTAGCGCCGACCAGCGGGGCGCGGCGGCGAACGCGGTGAGCCGCCGGCCGGTCGTCGCGGCCGTGCGGTTGGTCAGGAACCACGGCGGTTTGGGGGTGAGGCTGAACTCGCCGGTCAGCACCGAGCGCGGCAGCGGCCGGAACGGCCCGTACACCACGGTCCGTTCCGGCCGGTGCAGCAGCAGCGAGTTGTGCACCACGCCGCGGCCGCTGGCGATGTCGTCGAGCGGGTGCCCGGGGAACGCTCCCCAGGTGGCGCGGGGAGTCAGGTAGCCCACGCCGGTCCAGGCGTTGACACCGACGGTGCCGTAGCGCAGCCGCGCGACGGCCTCCCGCAGGCCCGGGCCGAGCCGCCGCCGCGTACGGGGGTCGATCAGCAGGTTGGCGCCCAGCGTGCCGTGCAGGCGTTCGTTGGCGGCGTCGACCGCGGCGTCGAGGAACTCCATGCCCGTGCCGGGCAGTTCGGCCACCCCGAGGACCGGCCCGAAGTACTCGGTGCCGAACGCGGACTCGGCCTCATCGTCCAGGTCGAGGTTCCACAGCACGGTCCGCTCGGCGGTGCCGCCGACGGCCTCGAACCGCGGATGCTCGCGCCGGGCGCCGGACACCCGCCCGTCGCAGCCCGGATACCAGGCCGGGCGGGCGGGCGCGTTCGCCAACGCGTCGCGCAGCGCGGCGAAGAACTCCCGCTTCTGCGGCCAGTCCCGGCTGACGATGACGATCTGCGCGGCCACGCAGTTGAAGCCGCTGTTGTGCAGCCGCTGCGTGGCGACGTGCTCGGCCTGGAACCGCAGGTCGGCCGGCGACCAGCGGCCGGGCACCACGATCGTCGGCGACACCCCGCCGAGTTCGCTGGTGACGGGCTTGTCCAGCCGGGGCGTGCCGGCGGCCTTGGCCGCCCGCCCGGCCGCGCCGGTCCCCCACACGATCGCGTCGTGGGTGGCCTCGCTGCCGGTGAGGTGTACGGCGTCGACACCGGCGTGGGTCACCAGGTGGTCGCCGACGGACGCGTCCCCGGTGACGATGCGCAGATAGCCGCGGTCGATGAACGGCGCGAACACCGCGGCCAGCACCGGCAGCAGCGCGTCGGCGACCGGGTTCAGCTTGAGCAGCACCACCCGGTTGTACGCGTACAGCTGGTACAGCACGTCCAGCGGCGCGATCGAGAAGATGTTGCCGGCGCCCATGACCACGGCGACGCCCGCGGTACGCTCCGGAGCGAGCAGGCCCAGCCCGGCGCGTTGCCTGGTCTCCTGCGCGGTGACGCCGGGCTCCATCCAGACCTCGGCCCGGAACCCGCTGAGCAGCAGCCGGTCGAAGGCGGTGTGCGGCAGCACGTCGATGCTCACCCGGCCGCCCGGTGCGGCGCCGATCCTGCACCCCGCCAGCAGGTCCCGTCCCTGCTCCAGGCGGGCCAGGGTGTCGGCGAGGGCGTCGACGTAGCCGAGCACGGCCCAGGGGCCGCTGGTCCACTCCTCGCCGAGCAGCGGGGAGCCGGCGGGCAGCTGCTTGATGCTCCCGGCGACCCGTACCCACTGCTCGGCGTGGGCGGCGACGGCCGCCTGCACCTGGCGGAGCAGGAGGCGGCGGGCGCTGAGCGGCTCGCGGGCCCAGGCCCGTTCGCCGTCGCGCAGCTCGGCGAGCAGCTGGTCCAGCTGCGCGGTGGTGGCGGTGCTGATGGTCATCGGTGTCCTTGTCGGCGCGGGGTCGGCGGAAGGCCGCCGAGGAACGTGACCGCGACGGTGGTCGCGGGCACGCCGGAGGGTGCGGGGTCGGCCGCCGCCTGCCGCTCCTCCCACGGCAGGCGGCGGGGTCGGTGTGCCGGCGTGCGGCCGGCGCGGGTCAGGCGATCAGGTCGGCGGGCACCGCGACCTCACGCTTGAGAATCTTGCCGGTCGGCGACTTCGGCAGCTCGGCGACGATCCACACGTGCCGGGGGTACTTGTACGCGGCGGCCCGCGCCTTCACGTGCTCGCGCAGCTCCTCGGCGGTGGCCTCGGCACCGGCCTTGAGCGCGACCACGGCGCAGATCTCCTCGCCGAGCTCGGCGTGCGGCACGCCGATGACGGCGGCCTCCCGCACGGCCGGGTGCTCGTAGAGCAGCTCCTCGACCTCGCGCGGGTACACGTTGTACCCACCGCGGATGATCATGTCCTTCTTGCGGTCGACGATGAAGAAGAAGCCGTCGTCGTCGACGCGGCCCAGGTCGCCGGAGCGGAACCAGCCATCGGCGTCGATCGCCTCGGCGGTCGCGTCCGGACGGCCCCAGTACCCCTTCATGATGTTGTGACCGCGGATCACGATCTCTCCGACGCCGTTGTCGACGTCGCGCAGCGCCATCTCGACCCCGGCGACGGGGGTGCCGATCGAACCGGCCTTGCGCTCGCGGTCGGCGTGGTTGAACGACGCGATGGGCGAGGTCTCCGACAGGCCGTACCCCTCGAGGATGACGCAGCCGAACGCGGCCTCGAAGCCGCGCATGACCTCGACGGGCAGCGCCGCCCCGCCGGACACGCACAGGCGCAGGCTGTCCACGTCGAACTCGGCCCGCTGCGGGTGGGCCAGCAGCGCGACGTACATCGTCGGCACGCCCTCGAAGACCGTGACGCGGTGGCGGTGGATCGTGTCGAGCACGGCCTGGGGGTCGAATCGCGGCACCAGCGCCAGGCACGCCCCGGCGGCGACCGCCGCGTTGAGCCCGCACGTCTGCCCGAACGAGTGGAACAGCGGCAGCGCGCCCAGCACGATGTCGGTGGGCGTCAGCGCCAGCAGGTCGACCCCGACCTGGGCGTTGCGGGTCAGGTTGGCGTGGCTGAGCTCGGCGCCCTTGGGCGTGCCGGTCGTGCCCGAGGTGTAGAGGATGACGGCGGTGTCGCCCGCCTCGCGCGCGACGATGCCGTCCTGCGGCGCGGTGGCGCCCAGCAGGTCTTCGAACTCGCCGGGCACCACCAGCAGGCATTCGGTGCCGGCGGCGGCCGCGCCGGCGGTGGCGGCCGCGGCGAACCCGTGCCAGGCCAGCACGACCGTGGCCTGCGAGTCGCTCAGGTAGAACGCCACCTCGCGGGACTTGAGCAGCACGTTCATCGGCACGACCACCGCACCGGCGCGCAGGATGCCGTAGTAGGCGGCGGCGAACTGCGGCACGTTGGGCAGCATGAGCCCGACCCGGTCGCCGGGCCGCACGCCGCGCTCGCGCAGCAGGCCGGCCACCCGGGCGCTCGCCGCGTCGAGCTGCGCGAACGACAGCACCGCGGTGCCGAGCCGGATGGCGGGTGCGGCGCCGTCGCGGGCGGCCGAGTCGGCCAGATTCTGGGCAAGGTTGGTCATGTCCGCTCTCTCCATCGGGTGGGTTCACGTGGCTCGGTGGTTCGGTTACGCAGTCGCCGCGGCGGTTCACCGGGCCAGGCGCTGCCGGTCGCGGTCGGGGTCGACGAGGGTGATCGCGGCGGTCCCGCCCAGCAGGAGCACGGCGGCCGAGATCAGGACCGCGTGCTGGTATCCGGCCGCCCCGTGGGTGTCGACCAGGCGGCCGACCAGGATGGGGGCGATCAGGCCGGCGGTGGTCACGACGCCGTTCATGATGCCGAGGGCTCCGCCGCGGCGGGCGGCCGGCGCGATCTCCGCGACGGTGGTGACCGCGATGGTCGCCATCACGCCGCAGATCCCGAAGGCGGCGATCAGCAGCAGCACGGTGTGCGGGCCGCTCGGGGCGGCGGTCAGGGCGAGGCAGCCGGCCGCGCTGACGAGCAGGGTGATGCCGCCGACCCGGGCTCGGGCCCAGCGGCTGCCGGCGCCGCGTCGCAGCAGCCATCCGGTCAGCCCGGCCTGGCCGAGCAGGGCCATGGCGTTGACCGCCCACAGCAGCGCCACCAGGTTGGCCGAGGCGGTTGTGGAGTAGCCCAGCCCGTCGTGCAGATAGGAGGGCAGCCAGGCGACGGTCAGCGCGACCATCCAGTAGGTGGCGAAGTAGGCGGCGGTGACGCCGATCCAGGAGCGGGTGGCGAGGATGCGCCGGTAGCCGACGGTGTCGGGGGTCGGCTCGCCGGCTCCGGCGGCCGGGTCGGCGGGGGTGTCCGGGCCGGTCGCGACCGCGTACCGGCCCTCCCTGCCGACGAAGATCCACACCAGCGCCCACAGCACGCCGGCGACGGCCACCACCCCGAACGCGGACCGCCAGCCGTGCTCGGTGATCACCCAGGTCAGCCCGGGCGCGGCGAGCACGACACCGAACGTGGTGCCCGCGGTGACCAGCGCGCTGGGCAGGTTGCGCCCGCTGTTCGGGAACCACGACAGGGCGGTCTGCTGGGCGATCGGGAACGCGGGGCCTTCGGCCGCGCCGAGCATGATGCGGGAGGCGAACAGCATGGCCGCGCCCGCGCCCAGCGCCAGCGGCGCCTGTGACACCGACCAGAGCAGGACCATGCCCAGCAGCAGCCAGCGCGGGCGCACCCGGTCGGCCAGCAGCCCGCCGACCGCACCGAAGATGGAGAACAGCAGGAAGAAGGCGCTGTTCGCGGTGCCGAACTGGGTCGCGGACAGCCCCAGGTCCGCCCGGATCGGCTCGGCGGCCAGGCCGAGGATCGACTTGTCCGCAAAGTTGATCATCATGAAGGCGACGAGCAGCCCGGTGACGATCCACGCGCGGCGGCGGTCGTCCGGCGCCTTCGACAAGGGTCTTACGGGCGTGGCGGGTGCGACTTCGGTGTCGGTCACGGCTGCTCCGCGGTGGCTGCGATGGACGGGGGGCGCGAGCGGGCGGTCAGGGGCGGGCACCGGCGACGGCAGCGGCCGACACCGGCGTGCACGACTCCACGAGTGGTCACGTCCACGTGACCCCCGACACACGCTAATTCGTAACCGGAAGTATCGTTATTGGCGTACACCCGCGCAAGGGCCAGCCGGAAAAATCCGCCAGGCAGGGTCGGGGCATCAGCTCAGCAGCCCGAGCACCCGCGGGAGCGGTCGCGCCACCGCATCAGGCGCGCGAGCCCACGGCGCGAGCGATCATGTCGGCCAGGTCCGCGGCGAACCGTGCGTCGGGCACCTGCTGCTCGATCATCAGCCGGTAGACCAGGGGCGCCGCCACCAGCGTGGCCGCCGCCCGCACATCGACGTCGGCGCGCACGTCTCCGCGCGCGATACCCCGCTCCAGGATCTTCCTCGTCTCACCCATGGTCCGGGAGACGTACCGCTCGTAGGCGCCGCGCACGGCGCCGTCCTCCTCCACCGCCGCGATCAGCCCCGCCATCACTCTGGCCGTCCCCGGGATCCGGTAGACGTCGAGCCGTGCGTCCAGCACCGCCCGCAACTCGGCGCGGAAGTCGCCCAGATCAGGCACGCTGAGCACCCCGATCCGGGTCTCGGCCGCCGCGAGGATGAGATCGTGCTTGCCCGGCCAGCGCCGGTAGATGGCGGGCTTGCTCACCCCGGCACGGGCGGCCACCGCGTCCATCGTGACCGCGGACAGTCCCTGCTCGGTCATCAGCTCCAGGACCGCGGACAGCACCGCGCCCGTGACGTGCTCATGACGCGGGCGCCCCGGCCCTCGCTCCACCCGTGCACCCGCCATGCCCGAAGCCTACGGGTCGGGGGGACCCGCATCGCGCCGCGCCCGCACGGCCTGCCCGGGCTCGTGACGTTCCCGGCGGCCGCGGATTCGGGGCGGCCAGGCACTTGCCGCGGCCCCACCGAATAACGGTACGCTCGGTAACGTATTCGCCGTCGCGGCGGCACACGCTTACCATTCACGGTCAAGTCGCCGTGGCCGGACCGACCGCCCGGGACCGCCGGCCGTCGCGACAACCACCCCTCCCCCGCGGAGCATCTCCGCACGAGCCAGGAGCCGTAGCCGATGCCAGCACAGACACCGCCGCAGCGCCCTCCGCACGGGCAGGTGCCGGCCAGGCGGGAGATCGCCGCCCCCGACCAGGCGTCACCCGCCCGGATCCTCGGCCTCGGGGCGTACCGGCCGCGCCGGGTCATCACCAACGAGGAGCTCTGCACCTGGCTCGACTCGTCCGACGAATGGATCAGGACACGGTCCGGGATCACCGAACGCCGCTGGGCCGAACCCGACGACACACTGGCGGCCATGTCCGTCCAGGCGTCCGCCGCGGCGCTGGCCGACGCCGGGATCGCCGCCGCCGACGTCGGCTGCGTGATCGTGGCCACGGTGTCGCATCTGGAGCAGACTCCGGCGCTCGCCCCGCGCATCGCCCACCAGCTCGGCGCCGTCGGCGCCGCTGCCTTCGACATCTCGGCCGGGTGCGCCGGGTTCTGCCACGGCGTGGCGCTCGGCCGGGACATGGTCCACGGCGGCAGCGCCCGCTACGTCCTGGTCATCGGCGCGGAACGGCTGACCGACCTCATCGACAAGACCGACCGGGCGACGGCGTTCATCCCCGGCGACGGCGCGGGCGCCGTGGTGATCGGCCCGGCGTCACGACCGGGCATCGGCCCCGTCGTGTGGGGCGCCGACGGCAGCCTGGCCGGCGTGATCAGCCAGACCCGCGACTGGAAGGCGTTCGCCGACGACCCCACCGGCCCCCGCCCCTACTGGCAGATGTCGGGGCAGCAGGTGTTCCGCTGGGCGTCCTACGAGATGGCGCCGGTGGCACAGCGGGCGTTGCAGGCCGCCGGCATCACCGCCGACGAACTCGACGCGTTCATCCCGCACCAGGCCAACATGCGGATCATCGACACCATGGTCAAGGCGCTCAAGCTCCCCGCGGACGTGCCGGTGGCGCGTGACATCGCCCAGGCGGGCAACACCTCGGCCGCGTCGATCCCCTTGGCGATGGAGCGCATGCGACGCGACGGCGAAGCCCCCCGCGGCGGGACAGCCCTGCTGATCGGCTTCGGCGCCGGCCTGTCCTACGCCGCACAGGTCGTGACGCTGCCGTAGCGTCCGGGCACGAAGACCGTCGAACCCGACCGCGGCGTTCGCAGCGGGCGGCGCAGGTCTGCGGTCAGTGCCCGGCCGGGTCCGCCCCGACGGTACGCAGCACCGCCGCCGCCACTGCCCGCTGCAGCTGCTCCGGCGGCGCGGCGGGCAGGTCCCGGCGCATGCCGATGACGCTCTCCACGAGCCCGAACACGAGATCGCCGAGAAAGGCGTCGGCGCCCGCCGGGGCGGCTGCGGCCGTGAGCACGCGGTATGCCTGGCGCAGCCGGGCACGCTCGGCGCGGAAGCGGTTGAACGGCTCGGCGGCGACCTCGGGCAGGGCGTACAGGATGCCGATGTTCCAGCGGGCGGTGAGCAGGACGCCGACGTCGTACCTCGCCAGCTCGTGCAGGGCGGCGGCCGGGTGCATGCCCTGCCGCTCGAGGTCGGCGGCGTAGTCCAGGGACGGGCGGACCGTCGCCTCCAGCAGTTCGGCGAGGATCTGCTCCTTGTTGTCGAAGTGGTAGTACAGCGAGGCCTGCCGGATGCCGACGGCCTCGGCGATGAGCCGGGTCGACGTGGCCGCGTAGCCGCGCTGGGCGAACAGTTCCGCGGCCGCGTCGAGGATCTCCTCGCGGGCGGTGGCCGCGGGCAGGCGGCGGGTCCCGGAGCGGGGGCGGCCGACGGTGGCGGGCTGCGGCTTCACATCCCGCATCGTCGCATCCCGGCCGGGCCGGGCCGCTCACTGCCCGTTGGTTGCCGTGGTGAGGCTCCGGCAATCGAGGTTTTACCCGCAGAGGACACTGCCGGACACGCCTTCGCATAAATCTGTCGCTCGACAGGTATTGGCGGTCGGCGGGTTCAGCATCCGCCGCCGAAAACGAGGAGGCGGCCATGTCCCCCACCCCCGCTCCCCCGGCGCCGCCCCCGGTCGCCGCGACCGGCCCGCGCACGGACGCCGCGGACCTGCGCGGCTTCGGGTACGAGCCCGAGCTGCGCCGCAGCATCGGCAGTTACGCGTCGTTCGCCGCCGGGTTCTCGTTCGTCTCGATCCTCACGACGGTCTTCCAGCTGTTCGCGTTCGGATTCTCCTTCGGCGGGCCGGCCTTCTTCTGGACCTGGCCGCTGGTGTTCGCCGGGCAGTTCATGGTGGCGCTCACCTTCGCGGAGCTGGCCGCGCGCTATCCGATCTCCGGCTGCATCTACCAGTGGTCACGGCGGCTGTCCACCCCGGCGGTCGGCTGGTTCGCCGGCTGGGTGATGATCATCGCGCAGACGGTGACCGTCGCGGCCGCGGCGATCGCGCTGCAGGTGGTGCTCCCGTCGATCTGGTCCGGCTTCCAGCTCGTCGGCGGCGACCCGTCGCTGACCTCGCCCACCGGGGCGACCAACGCCGTCATCCTCGGCTCGATCCTCATCGGACTGACCACCCTGGTCAACGTCATCGGCGTACGCCTCATGGCGATCATCAACAGCACCGGGGTGACCCTGGAGATCGTCGGCGTGGTCGCGGTGGTGGTGCTGCTGCTGGTCAACGCCGAGCGCGGACCGGCCGTCGTGCTCGACACCGGCGGCGCCGGCTCGGGCTTCGGCTACGTCGGCGCGTTCCTGGTGTCGGCGCTGATGGCCGCGTACGTGGTGGTGGGCTTCGACAGCGCCGGGGAGCTCAGCGAGGAGACCCGCGATCCGCGCCACACGGCACCGCGCACGATCCTGCGGGCGCTGGCCGCCTCGGGCATCGGCGGCGGCCTGATGCTGCTGGTGGCGCTGATGGCGGCGCCGAGCCTGACCGACGGGCGGCTGGCCACCGAGGGCCTGCCCTACGTCCTGATGAGCCGCCTGGGCGAGACCGGCGGGCGCATCCTGCTGATCGACGTCGCGATCGCGGTGGTGGTCTGCACCCTGGCCATCCAGACCGCGGGCAGCCGCATGGTCTTCTCGATGGCCCGCGACGGCGTGCTGCCGTTCTCCGCCGCGCTGCGCAAGGTGTCGCCGCGCACCGGGGCCCCGGCGCTGCCCGCGATCGTCGTCGGGGTCGGCGCGGTCGCGGTGCTGTTCGTCAACATCGGGCAGGCGGCGCTGTTCACGGCGCTCACCAGCGTCTGCATCGTCATGCTGTACATGGCGTACGCGCTGGTCACGGTGCCGCTGCTGGTCCGCAGGAGCAAGGGCTGGCCGCGCGGGGAGGACGCCGCCGCCACCGAGCGCGGCGGCAGGCTGTTCTCCCTGGGCCGGTGGGGCATGGCCGTCAACGTGCTGGCCGTGCTGTACGGCATCGGCATGATCCTCAACCTGGGCTGGCCCCGGCAGGAGGTCTACGACCCGTCCGGCGAGCACTGGTACCTGCACTACTTCTCGCTGCTGTTCGTCGGCGGCTCACTGGTGGTCGGTGCACTGGTGTACCAGCGCTACCGCACCCGGACCAGCGGGTCGCTGCTGCGGCTGCCGGTGGCCGCCGTCGCCGAGGGGGAGGCCGCGTGACCGGCTCGACCGCCACCACCGCCGGGGCGCGGGCCCACGCCCGCGCCCAGGGCGGCACCGTCGTGGCCTGCATGCCGACCGTGCCCGCCACCGGGCTCGCCGAGCCGCCGGAGGGTGTCGACGCCGCGGACCTCGTCTGGGCGGAGACCGTTCCCGGCGGCGGGTACGCCGGCCGGCGCCTGGCCGCCGGGACGGCGCTGCGGCTGACCGATCTCGACGGCGACGCCTGCGTGTCGGTGCTGCTGTTCAGCGCCGACGAGCCGTGGGAGCGGCTCAACGTCGCCGACACGGTCAAGGTGCTGTGGCAGGCGTACGTCGGCGAGGGGCACCTGCTGCTGTCCGATCAGGGGCGGGTGCTCGCCTCGGTCACCGCCGCCGCGCCCGGCCGCTCCGACACGTTCTGCGGCACGTCCACGCTGCTGCGCAACACCGAGCGCTACGGCGACGGCACCGCGCACGGCCCCTCCCCCGCCGGCCGGGAGCTGTTCACGCTGGCCGCGGCCAAGCACGGGCTGACCCGGCGGGATCTGCCGCCGAGCATCTCGTTCTTCCAGGGCGTGCGCGTCGACGACGACGGGGCGTTCGGCTGGCTGGGTTCGGCCGGTGCCGGGGGCGTCGTGCAGTTGCTCACCGAGATGCCGGTCGTCGTGCTGCTGGTCAACGTGCCGCACCCGCTGGATCCGCGGCCGGCCTACACCTGCACTCCGGTGCAGGTGCGGGCCTGGCGGGGCCGTCCGACCGCGCCGGGCGACCCGCTGTGGACGCGTACGCCGGAGGGCGAGCGCGCGTTCGGCAACACCGTCGACCATCGCACCGCCCGGGGGCTGTCGTGACCGTGTCCACCGCCGCACCGGCCCTGGTGCCCGGCACCGTCGTGCTCGACGAGACGGTGCCCGCCCGGGCACCGTGGTCGGCGGTCGTGCGCCGCGGGCAGGTGCTGACCATCGTCGACCTGCACGGCAACCAGGCCGTCGACTGCCTGCTGTACCACGCCGACGACACCGCCGAGCGCTACTCGGCGCCGGACACGATGGTTGCCCAGGGCGGCATCTTCCTGACCACGGGCAGCGTGCTGCGCTCGTCGGAGGGGCGGGCGCTGATGACCGTGGTCGCCGACGAGGTGGGCCGGCACGACACCGTCGGGGGCGCGTGCAGCCGCGAGTCGAACACGCTGCGCTACGGCCACCACACCGCGCACCAGCACGCCTGCGTCGAGAACTTCCTCGCCGAGGGGTCGCGCTGGGGCCTGGGCAAACGGGACCTGGTCAGCAACATCAACTGGTACATGAACGTGCCGGTCGACCCGGACGGCAGCCTCGGCATCGTCGACGGGATCTCGGCGCCCGGCCTGCGGGTGGCGCTGCGGGCCGATATGGACGTGCTGGTGCTGGTGTCGAACTGCCCGCAGGTCAACAACCCGTGCAACGGCTTCGATCCGACCCCGGTGCGCATGGTCGTCACCGCGCCCTGAGCCGCCGCTTTCCCTCCGAGAGGCCCGCCATGTTCGACACCCTGCTCGTCGCCAACCGCGGCGAGATCGCCTGCCGAGTCATCCGCACCGCCGCGCGGCTCGGGCTCAAGACCGTCGCCGTGTTCGCCGACCCCGACCGCGCCGCCCCGCACGTGCGGATGGCCGACGCCGCCGTGCACCTCGGCCCGGCCCCGGCCAGGGACAGCTACCTGCGGGTGGACCGGGTGCTGGAGGCGGCGCTGTCGACCGGGGCCGGGGCCGTGCACCCCGGGTACGGGTTCCTGTCGGAGGACGCCGGGTTCGCCGCCGCGGTCGAGGACGCCGGGCTGGTGTTCGTCGGCCCCACGCCGCAGCAGCTCACCGCGTTCGGGGCCAAACACACCGCCCGTGAGCTGGCCCGCGCCGCGGGGGTGCCGATGATCGAGGGCACCGGGCTGCTGTCGGGGCTGGCGGAGGCCCTGACCGCCGCCGAGGGCATCGGCTATCCGGTGATGGTCAAGGCGACCGGTGGCGGCGGGGGCATCGGCATGCGGGCCTGTCACACGCCGCAGGAGCTGGCCGCGGCCTACGAGCAGGTGGAGCGCCTGGCCGTGGCGAGCTTCGGCAGCGGTGGGGTGTTCCTGGAGCGGTTCGTGTCGCAGGCCCGCCACGTCGAGGTGCAGGTGTTCGGCGACGGCCTGGGCCGCGTGGTCGTGCTCGGCGACCGCGACTGCAGCCTGCAGCGCCGCAACCAGAAGGTGATCGAGGAGGCGCCCGCGCCGGGTCTGCCCGACGCGGTCCGCCGGCGGCTGCACGCCTCGGCCGCGGCGCTGTGCGCGTCGGTGGACTACCGCTCGGCGGGCACGGTGGAGTTCGTGTACGACGCCGTACGGGAACAGGCGTCGTTTTTGGAGGTCAACGCCCGGTTGCAGGTGGAGCACCCGGTGACCGAGCAGGTGTTCGGCGTCGACCTGGTCGAGTGGATGCTGAGGCTGGCGCAGGGCGACCGGGGCGTCGTGGAGACCCCGCTGCGCCCGGCCGGGGCGGCGGTCGAGGCGCGGGTCTACGCCGAGGACCCGACGCAGGGCCACCGGCCCAGCGCCGGGCTGGTCACCCGGGCCGAGTTCCCCGCCTCGGCCCGCGTTGACGGATGGGTCGAGGCCGGCACGGAGGTCAGCACCTTCTACGACCCGATGCTGGCCAAGGTGATCGTCACCGGCGCGACCCGGGACGAGGCGTTCGCGCGGCTGCGCGACGCGCTCGCGGCGACCCGGGTCGACGGCGTCGAGACGAACCTGGGTCTGCTGCGGGCCGCCGCGGGCCACACCGCCGTCCTGGCCGCGCGGCACAGCACCGCGACGCTGGCCGAGGTGTCCGACGGCGAGCCGCGCGTCGTCGTCGAGCGGCCGGGCACCCTGACCACGGTGCAGGACTGGCCCGGCCGGACCGGGCTGTGGGAGGTCGGGGTGCCGCCGTCAGGCCCGATGGACGACCGGTCGTTCCGGTTGGGCAACCGGTCGCTGGGCAACCCCGAGGGCGCCGCGGGGCTGGAGTGCACCGTGGACGGCCCGGCGCTGCGCTTCACCGCCGCCACCACCGTCTGCGTCACCGGTGCGGCGGTGCCGGTGACCGTCGACGGCACGCCGGTGCCCTGCTGGGAGCCGGTCGAGGTGCCGGCCGGAGCGGTCCTGGACGTGGGCCGCGCGACCGCCGGGTTGCGGGCGTACGTCCTGGTCGCGGGCGGGTTCGACGTGCCCCGGTATCTGGGCAGCGCGGCGACGTTCACCCTCGGCCAGTTCGGCGGCCACGGCGGCCGGGCGCTGCGCGTCGGCGACGTGCTGCGGGCCGGCGTGCCGACCGGGCCGGTCGCCGGGCCGGTCCCGCCGGGCGAGCGGCCGGTGATCGGCACCGAGTGGGAGCTCGCCGTCACCGAGGGGCCGCACGCCGCGCCGGAGTTCTTCCTGCGCGAGGACATCGAGGAGTTCTACGCCGCACGGTGGCAGGTGCACTTCAACTCCGCCCGCACCGGGGTGCGCCTGGTCGGTCCCAAGCCGCGCTGGGCCCGTGCCGACGGCGGCGAGGCCGGGCTGCACCCGTCGAACATCCACGACACGCCGTACTCGGTCGGTGCGGTCGACTTCACCGGCGATGTGCCGATCCTGCTCGGCCCGGACGGACCGAGCCTGGGCGGATTCGTCTGCCCGGCCACCGTCGTCACCGCCGAGCGGTGGAAGCTGGGCCAGCTCAGCCCCGGCGACACCGTGCGGTTCACGCCGGTCGGCGACGACACCGCCGCCGCGCTGCGCACCGACCGCACGGGGCCGGTGCCGCTGCTGCCGCCCGGCGCAGGCGACGACGGCGTGCTGGCCCGCCGGGAGCCGACCGACGCCGGACCGGCGGTCACCTACCGGCGCAGCGGCGACGACAACCTGCTCGTCGAGTACGGCCCGATGACCCTCGACCTGGGTCTGCGGATGCGCGCCCACGCGCTCATGCAACGGCTGCGCGCCGCAGGGCAGCCCGGCGTCGTCGACCTGACCCCGGGCATCCGGTCGCTGCAGATCCATGTCGACCCGGACGTGCTGCCGGTGCGGCGCCTGCTCGGCCTCGTCCGCGGCCTGGAGGACGAGCTGCCCGCGACGTCCGCGCTGGCGGTGCCCAGCCGCGTGGTGCACCTGCCGCTGTCCTGGGACGACCCGGCCACCCGCGAGGCGACCGCCCGCTACATGGCCGGGGTGCGCGACGACGCGCCCTGGTGCCCGTGGAACATCGAGTTCATCCGCCGCGTCAACGGGCTGGACGCCGTCGACGACGTGTACCGCACCGTGTACGACGCCAGCTACCTGGTGCTGGGCCTGGGGGACGTGTACCTCGGCGCGCCCGTCGCGACGCCGCTGGACCCGCGGCACCGGCTGGTGACGACGAAGTACAACCCCGCCCGGACCTGGACACCGGAGAACGCCGTCGGCATCGGCGGCGCCTACCTGTGCGTCTACGGCATGGAGGGGCCCGGCGGCTACCAGTTCGTCGGCCGCACCGTGCAGGTGTGGTCGCGGTGGCGCCAGTCCGGCGGCTTCGAGCCGGGCTCGCCGTGGCTGCTGCGCCACTTCGACCGGATCTCCTGGTATCCGGTCGGCGCCGAGGAGCTGCTGGATCTGCGCGCCGACGTCGCCGCCGGACGCCACGACCTGCGTATCGAGGACGGCGTGTTCCGGCTGGCCGACCATGAGCGGTTCCTGGCCGACAACGCCGCGGCCATCGCCGGGTTCCGCGCCCGGCAGGCGGCGGCGTTCGCGGCCGAGCGCGACGCCTGGGCCGCGGCCGGCGAGTTCGACCCCCGGCCCGAGCCCGACGCCCCGGCCGCGACCGCGACCGTGCCGGTGCCCGACGGCGGCGCGCTGGTCCAGGCGCCGATGCTGTCCAGCGTGTGGCGGGTGGACGTGCGCCCCGGCGACCGGGTCAGCGCCGGGCAGCCGCTGCTGGCGCTGGAGGCCATGAAGCTGGAGACCGTGATCGTCGCCCCGCAGGACGGCGAGGTCACCGACGTCCTCGTCACCCCCGGGTCTCAGGTGGCCCCGGGCAGCCCGCTGCTCGTACTCGCCGGGAGGAACCGATGACCCCGCAGGACCGCGTACGCGACGCGTACGCCCGGCTCGCCCGCGGCGAGCGCCCCGAAGCGTGGATCACGCTGCGCGCCGAGGCCGACGTGCTGGCCGACGCCGCCGCGCTGGAGCAGCGGCTGGCGGCGGGTGAGCGGCTGCCGCTGGCGGGGTCGCTGCTGGCGGTCAAGGACAACATCGACGTCGCCGGGCTGCCCACCACCGCCGGCTGCCCGGACTACGCGTACCTGCCCGACCGCAGCGCCTCGGCGGTGCAGCGGCTGGTCGACGCGGGCGCGCTGGTGCTCGGCAAGACCAACCTGGACCAGTTCGCCACCGGCCTGGTCGGCACCCGCAGCCCGTACGGTGCCGTGCGCGACGTCCGCGATCCGGCGCGGGTGTCGGGCGGGTCCAGTTCCGGTTCGGCCGTCGTGGTGGCGCTGGGCATCGCCGACCTGGCGCTGGGCACCGACACCGCCGGGTCCGGGCGGGTGCCCGCCGCGTACCAGGGCGTCGTCGGGGTGAAACCTACCCGTGGCCTGGTCCCCACCGACGGGGTGGTGCCCGCCTGCCGCAGCTTCGACTGCGTCACCGTGTTCGCCCGCACCCTCACCGCCGCCCAGCAGGCCATGTCCATCATGAGCGAGCCCGCCGGGCGGGCGTGGCCCACCGATGCGCCGGTGGCCGCGCCGCCCGCACCCGTGGTCGCGGTGCCCGACCGCGCCGAACTGGTCGGCATGTCCGAACCGTGGCTCGACGCGTTCGAGCAGGCCGTCCAGACCCTGGCCAAGGCCGGGGCGCGCCTGCGGCCGATCCGGCTGGCGCCGTTCCTGGCCGCCGCACGGCTGCTCTACGGCGGCGGCTTCGTCGCCGAGCGGTACGCCGCCGTCGGCGCGTTCCTCGACGGGCGGCCCGCCGGCGCCGATCCGACCGTCGCCGGGATCATCACCGCCGCGCGAGACGTGCCCGCGCACGTGCTGGTCGCCGACACCGAACGCCTGGAGCGGCTGCGGGAGGAGGCGATGGCCGAGTGGGGCGACGCCGACGCGCTGCTGCTGCCGACGGCCCCGATCCACCCCACGATCGCGCAGGTCGCCGCCGACCCGGTGGGCGTCAACGCGCTGGTGGGCACGTACACCAACTTCTGCAACCTGTTCGACCTCGCCGCGGTCGCCGTCCCGGCCGGGGAGGTCGAGGGCGGGCACTTCGGCGTGCAGGTCATCGCCCGTGGTTTCGCCGACGCCGTCGCCACCGACGTCGCGGCGCTGATCCTGGGTGAGACCGCGCCCGAACCGTCGGCCGGTGGGCTGCCGCTGCTGGTCGTCGGCGCGCACCTGACCGGCGAGCCGCTCAACGGCCAGCTCACCGCGGTCGGTGGCCGGCTCGCCGCCCAGGTCCGCACCGCGCCGGAGTATCGCCTCCACGCGCTGGCGACGCAGCCGCCCAAGCCCGGCCTGCTGCGCGTCGGCGCGGGCGGCGGCAGCATCGAGGGCGAGGTGTGGCTGCTGTCCCCCGCGGCGCTGGGCCGGTTCCTGGCCGCGCTGCCCGAGCCCATGACCCTCGGCAAGGTCCGCCTGGCCGACGGCAGCCTGGTTACCGGTTTCCTGTGCGAGCCCATCGCCGCCGCAGACGCCCCGGACATCACCGCGTACGGCGGCTGGCGGGCCTACCTGGCGTCCTGACGTGCGGCCGTCACTCGTAGCGGTACTTCAGGGCGTCCGCCTCCGTCTGCTCGATCTCGGCGATGGTCAGCTCCGGCATCCGCAGCTGGGCCAGCGTCACCTCGGCCGAGGTCGGCTGGGCGTCGGCCGGCAGCCACTGCTCCGGCTGCCAGACCCCGCCGCGCATCAGCGACTTGGGGCAGTGCGGGTAGACCTCGTCGATGCCCACCACCAGTGCGCTGGCCGGCGGCTTGCCCACGGCGGTCAGCTGCGACAGCAGGTCGGGGCGGGTGGAGACGCAGGCCCGGCCGTTCAGCCGCAGCGTCGTGGTGCGCCCGGGGATGACGAACAGCAGCCCGGCCCGCCCGGTCGCGATGATGTTCTGCAGGCTGTCCAGACGCTTGTTGCCCGTCGCGTCCGGTATCGCCACCGTCCGGGCGTCCAGGACGGAGACGAACCCGGCGGGGCCGCCGCGCGGGGAGACGTCGCAGTTGCCCGCGGCGTCGACGCTGGCGACCAGGACCAGCGACGAGCAGGCGATCAACTGTCGGGTCTGCTCGGTCAGTTCGGTCATCTGCTTGCGCACGGCCGCATCGCCCGGCATCGCGTACACCCGGCGCAGCGTCTCCTGGTCGGACACGGCGTCAAGGCGCAGCGAATCGAAGGCACTGACCGCAGGGGTGGGCGTCATGGGTCGACCCTAATGGACCGATGCGGCCCGCGGCCGACCCTGCGCGGTCCGCTCCCCGGCCGGCTCGCCCGATCCGCGCGCCGAGCCGGCCCGGTGCCGACGGGAACCGATCCGCCCGGACCGGTGCGAGGCCGGGTGACGTGCCGTCCCCGCCGGCTCGTGGACGCGCCGGCTACGCGGCGGCCTTGGTGATCGCGTGGATCTCGTCGGCCAGCGTGGTGAAGAGGTCGCTCGGGATCTCGTGACCCATCTTCGGGTACGTCAGCAGGCGGGAGCCGGGGATCGCGGCGGCGATGTCGCGGCTGGCCACCGGCCGGATCAGCGGATCGTCCTCGCCGTGGATGACGAGCACCGGCATGGTCAGCCGCCGCAGCTGCCTGGTCAGGTTGCCGGTGGTGCGCCCGGCGGCGAACTGGCGCTGGGTCGCGGCGTTGTCCAGGCCGCCGCGCTCGGCGCCGACGGCCGCGATGCGGCGGATGCGTTCCTCCTCGAACGGGCGGTGCGGCGACGACATCGCCCGGATGACGTCGACCTGCGCCTGGGTCCGGCCTGCGAGGTCGGACGGGTAGCGCTTGCCCGTGAGCTTGAACAGCGCGCCGAGCTTGAGCACCCGCATCGTGTTCCAGTTGCCGCCGACGCCGCCGCTCATGATGCAGGTCAGGCTCCGGACCCGCTGCGGCGCGTCGATCGCGACGACCTGGGCGATGGCCGAGCCCAGCGACGCGCCGGCGACATGGGCCGAGGCCCAGC
Source organism: Catellatospora sp. NPDC049609 (assembly GCF_040675365.1). NCBI lineage: Bacteria > Bacillati > Actinomycetota > Actinomycetes > Micromonosporales > Micromonosporaceae > Catellatospora > Catellatospora sp. NPDC049609. The sequence goes on from NZ_JBFAOU010000072.1 coordinate 34,381, forward strand.
CCAGCTCGTCCATGACGGCGAGGGCGTCGGCGGCCAGGTCGCGCGCGGTGTACTTCGTGCCGGGGCAGCGCGAGGACAGGCCGCTGTCGCGGTTGTCGAACCGGACCACGTGGAAGCCCCGCTCGGCGAGCTGCTCGCAGAACTCCTCCGGCCACCAGATCATCTGGAACGACAGACCCATGATGAGCAGCAGCGGCTCGCCTCCTGGCCGCCCGAACTCCTCGTAGGCGATGTCGACGTCGCCCCGTCGCACTGTCTTGATCATGTGCCGCCCTCCGCTTTGCAATACACTTGACATGCTAAACACCGCGGGGAACATTTCACAATGCAGTCGTATTGTCAAAGGGGTCACAGCTTGCCGAAGAAAGTGGACGCCGCCGAGCGGCGCCGAGCCATCGCCGAAGCCGTGTTCCGCGTCATCGAGACGACCGGCAGCGAGGCCGTGAGCCTGCGCGACGTCGCCGCCGAGGCCGGCGTCTCGATGGGCATGGTCCAGCACTACTTCGGCACCAAGGACGAGATGCTGATGTTCGCCCTCGACCACATGGGCGAGCGGGTCGGCCGCCGCCTGCAGGCCCGGCTCGCGGCCCTGCCTGATCCGACACCCAAGCAGGTCACCCGCGCGATGCTCACCGAGATGCTGCCGTCCACCAAGGAATCCCGGCAGGAGGCGGCGGTGTCGATCGCGTTCTTCAACCGCGCCGTCGCGACTCCGGCGTACGCCGCGGCGCTGCGCGACGGGTACCAGCGCCTGCTCAACCTGCTCGCCGCCCAGCTACCGCGCGACCGGCAGCACGAGGCGGACACCCTGTTCTTCCTGACGCAGGGCCTGCTCGGGCCGGTGCTGCTCGGCCACTTCACCGCCGAACAGGCGACGGCGCTGCTCGACGCCCAACTGGACCGGGCCTTCGCCTGACCGCTCCGCGGAACCTTCCCGCCACCGGCGAGACCTGTCAATGCGGCCGATGGGAAGCCTCGATGAGTTCACCATGGTCGTGGCGAGCTGCGGTCGTTCTCACCCAGGCGGCGACCTGCTGAGCGGTCTGCGTCGGTGTATCCGTTCCGGTGTGCAGGACGGTCGGGATGGTGGCGCGCAAGTGCGCGGCGAAGGCCAGGTGCTCGCCGATCGCGTGCTCTCGCCATGACGGCCTGGCCGCAAGCCTGGCGCGGCGCTGCTCGTCCGTGCAGTCCAGGACGGCGAAGTGAATCGGCCCGATCCAGCGCCGTGACGGCAACTCCACCAGCTGCTCGGGCATCAGTGGCCCCAGCAGGACCGTGCTGCGGCGCCCCTGTGCGATCCCGTGCGCGACACTCAGCCAGGCGTCGCGGAAAGCGTCCCAGGCGACCGATCCGTCGGTCTTCATCGGGTCGATCAGCCAGTCCACATCGAAGACCACGCACTCAGGCAGCGCAGCGGCCAGCGGCGCGAAGATCGCCGACTTTCCGGAACCGGACGCGCCGGTGACGACGTACAGCGGCTCGCGCCGGGCGGGTTCGGTCCAGCCGCAGCGCGAACAGACCGCGACATCGGCGGCGGGCTCCAGACCGACCGCAGGTTCACAACGCTGGCAGAAGTGCATACCGTGACTCTCCTCGATTGCGTGATCCCGAATGACTGTCAGACCGGCCGGATTCCCAGGCGCGGCGCGCATTCGCGCGGAAGCAGACCTGACAGCGTGCAGGTGCCGACCCGCTGCGCTACCGATCCGTCCGCTGCTCAGGCGGCTGGTCTGAACGCCCGGGTGATGTGCAGGTCGTATCCCACGCCGGCGATCATGGCAGAACCCGCGCCGCAGCGCCGAACCCGCCCGCACAGGTTCTCGCCACCGTCAAGTCGGCCGCGCCCGGGTTCGGCGATGGGACGCTCATTGACGCCAGGAACCGTGTCTCCCCTACTAACGCCATGTATCGATTCCTTTGCGCGCTCACCGGGCCGGGCCCGGTCGCGAGCGGTCGCGGGGAGATCGCGAAATCGGGTTGCCGGGTGTCGCGCGGCGCACGATTCTTGGCCTGGCGTCGCGGCCCCACCGGACCTCGGTCCCGCAGCGTCAAGACAACTGGCAGGCCATACCGGTCCGGCCCCTGACGGACAGGATGACGATGCAACCGCTGACCGCTGCCGAAATCCGCAACTGCCTGGCGAACACGTCGAAAGGCGAGGCGCAGCGGCTGACGCTGCCGGCGCCGCCGGAGCACCTCGCCTGGCCGGACCTGGACTTCCTCGGCTGGCGCGACGCCAAGGCACCGGGCCGGGCCTACCTGGTGACGCCGCTGGGTGCCACCGTCGTCGGGCTGGCGCTGAGCGCGACCGTGCCGCCTCGGTCGCTGATGCGGTCGAACATGTGCGGGTTCTGCCACACCCTGCACGACGCCGCGTCCATCGCCCTGTTCTCGGCGCGCCTGGCCGGCGTCGCCGGGCGCGCGGGCAACACGGCCGGGACCTACGCGTGCACCGACCTGGCCTGCTCGCTGTACATCCGCAACCTGCGCAAGCCGTTCCTGCCGCAGCCGCAGGAGACCATCACCGCACAGGAGCGCATCGACCGCCTACGGCTGAAGGTGACCGCGTTCGTCACCCGGGTGATCGAGCCCGACGCGTCGGGCTCGCGCCGGGCAGCGTGACCGCGGCGGGCCGGGATGGTGACCGCGCGGCGGCCGACGGTGCGCTTCCAGTGCCCGGCGACCTGGCTGCCGACGATGAGCACGCCGTTGTAGACGGGCCGATCCCAGC
>NZ_JBFAOU010000073.1:0-37047 GCF_040675365.1 Catellatospora sp. NPDC049609
GTTTCGACCGGAAACAGCGATCTTGGCCAATCGGGCGCGACCCGACCCGCCGCGAACGCGGGTCCAGGCCCGGCCGCAGGAGACGCCGGGGTCAGCCGAGGGCGGTGGACAGGTCCGCGAGCAGGTCGTCGATGGTCTCGATGCCGACGGACAGGCGGACCAGGTCGGCGGGGACCTCCAGCTCGGACCCGGCGACGCTGGCGTGCGTCATCTTCCCGGGGTGCTCGATCAGCGACTCGATCCCGCCCAGCGACTCGGCCAGCGTGAACACCTTCGTCGTGTTGCAGACCCGCTCGGCGGCGGCCGCGTCGCCCATCCGGAAGCTGATCATGCCGCCGTACCGGCGCATCTGCTTGCCGGCCAGCTCGTGCCCGGGGTGCTCGGGCAGGCCCGGGTAGAGCACCTGGGTCACCTTCGGGTGCCGGGTGAGGAACTCGGCCACCTTCTCCGCGTTGTCGCAGTGCCGCTCCATGCGTACGGCCAGCGTCTTCACCCCGCGCAGGGTGAGCCAGGCGTCGAACGGCCCGTTCACCGCGCCCATGGCGTTCTGGTGGAACTTCAGCTCGTCGCCCAGCCCCGCGTCGTTCAGCACGAGCGCCCCGCCGACGACGTCGGAGTGCCCGCCCACGTACTTCGTGGTCGAATGCACCACGACGTCCGCCCCGAGCGCCAGCGGCTGCTGCAGGTACGGGCTCGCGAACGTGTTGTCGACCACCAGCAGTGCGTGCGCGTCGCGGGCGACGGCCGCCAGGCCCGCGATGTCGGCGATGTTGAGCAGCGGGTTGGTCGGCGTCTCGACCCAGATCATCTTCGTGTTCGGGGTGACCTTGGCGCGCACGTCGTCGACGTCGGAGATCCGGGCCGCCGTCCAGGACAGGCCCCAGCGCGCCGCCACCTTCGCGAACAGGCGGAACGTGCCGCCGTACGCGTCATCGGGAATGATCACGTGGTCGCCGGGCTTGCACACGGTGCGGATCAGCGTGTCCTCGGCGGCCAGGCCGCTTGCGAACGCCAGACCCCGCGAGCCGCCCTCCAGCGCCGCGAGGCACTCCTGGAGGGAGTCGCGGGTCGGGTTGCCGGAGCGGGAGTACTCGTACCCCAGCCGGGGCGCGCCGACGGCGTCCTGCTGGTAGGTCGACGTCTGGAAGATCGGCGGGATCACCGCACCGGTGCGCTCGTCCGGCTCCTGACCCGCGTGGATGGCGAGCGTTTCAAACCCGTAAGACATTCCCCCAGCGTAGAGGAGCAGACTGGAACCATGTTCCTTCGCCACAAGAAGCTCGATGTCGTCAACGCCGCCGAGGCCCTGCCCGGCCGCGACACCCCGATCGAGGCGCCCGCCAAGCACTACGTGCTGGGCACGCCGATGAAGGGCCCCTGGCCCGCCGGGATGCAGGTCGCCGTCGTGGGCATGGGCTGCTTCTGGGGAGCCGAGCGCCTCTTCTGGAAGCTGGACGGCGTCTACTCGACCTCCGTCGGGTACGCCGGCGGCATCACCCCGAACCCCACCTATCAGGAGGTCTGCTCGGGCTACACCGGGCACACCGAGGCAGTGGAGATCGTCTTCAACCCCGAGATCATCTCGTACGCCGAGATCCTGCGGGTCTTCTGGGAGAACCACGACCCCACGCAGGGCATGCGGCAGGGCAACGACATCGGTACGCAGTACCGGTCGGCGATCTACACGACCAGCGACGAGCAGCTCAAGGAGGCGCTCGCCGCGCGTGACGCGTTCCAGCCGGTGGTGAGCGCGTCCGGCTACGGCCAGATCACCACGGAGATCGCGCCGCTGCAGCACTACTACTACGCCGAGGACTACCACCAGCAGTACCTGGCGAAGAACCCCGACGGTTACTGCGGCATCGGCCCGAACGGCATGAGCTGCCCGATCGGCGTGGCGAAGACCGACGCCTGACCAGCCCGGGCCTGAGCCCGGGCAGCGTAGATCGCTGTTTCGTGTCAAGAACCGTGGTCCAGCCACACTTTCTGACACGAAACAGCGATCTCCCCCGTCCATCCCGGACCGGCAGCCGGCCCGCGTCCTCAGACCTCGGTGAGGGACACGTCCGAGGTCATCCGGCGGCGGTAGCCGACCACCCGCTCCGGTCCGTGCAGCCGGACCCGCACGGTGTGCCTGATGTCGGCGCTGGACGCGCCGAACCGCAGTTCGAGCTCGCCCGGCTCGACGATGCGGCGGCCCTCGCGGCCGGTATACGCGGCGAGGTCGGCGGGCACCGTGAACGCGACCCGGCGCGCCTGACCGGGTTCGAGGGGCACCCGGGCGTACCCGATGAGCCGGATCACCGGCCGGGTCACCTGCGCCACCGGGTCGTGCAGGTAGAGCTGCACGACCTCGGTGCCGGCCCGGTCGCCCTCGTTGCGCACGGTCAGCGCGACCCGCACCGCCCCGTCGGTGGGGCAGCTCAGCGGCTCGGCGACGGTCTCGCCGGTCCAGCCGAAGCGGGTGTACGACAGCCCGTGGCCGAACGGGTACAGCGGCGTCGGGTCGACCGTGCTCACCTCGGTGGCGTGGCCGAGCGGCGGGGCGAGGTAGCCGGCGGGCTGCCCGCCCGGGTGCCGCGGGACGCCGACCGGCAGCCGCCCGGACGGGTTGACCCGTCCCCCGAGCACCCCGGCGACGGCGGGCCCGCCCTCCTGGCCGGGGAAGAAGGCCTGCACCGCGGCGGCGAGCCGGCCGGAGACCGCGCCGAGCGCGTACGGGCGGCCGGTCAGCAGCACGGCGACGACCGGTGTGCCCGTGTCGAGCAGCGCGGCCAGCAGCTGCTCCTGCACGCCGGGCAGGCGCAGCTCGGCCACGTCGCAGCCCTCGCCGGAGGTGCCCTTGCCGAACAGGCCGGCCCGGTCGCCGACGGCCACCACGCACACGTCGGCCTCCCGCGCGAGCGCGACGGCCTCGGCGAACCCGGCGGTGTCCGCGCCGTCGACCGTGCAGCCGGCGGCATGGGTGATCCGCGCCTTGGGCAGCTCGGCCCGCAGCGACTCGAGCAGGGTGGGCGCGGCGACGCCGAGCGGCAGGCCGGGGTGGTGCAGCCCGACGTGGCGCGGGAAGGTGTAGCAGCCGAACAGGCCGTCGGTGTCGTCGGCAAGCGGCCCGACCAGCGCGATGGAGGCTTCGGGGCGCAGTGGCAGCACGCCGTCGTCGGCCAGCAGGATCACCGACTCCTCGGCGACCTGCCGGGCCAGCTCCCGGGCCGCGGGCGGGTCCAGGTCGACCGGCTCCGGGCCGGGCGGGGCCCAGTCCGGGTCGAGCAGGCCGAGCTCGCACTTCTGCCGCAGCACGCGGCGCAGCGCGCGGTCCACCAGGGTGATCGAGACGGTGCCGGCGGCGATCGCGTCGCGCAGCGGGCGGCCGAAGCAGCGCACGATGGGCAGCTCCACGTCGACCCCGGCGGACAGCGCCTGCCCGGCGGCGTCGCCGTGATCGGCGGCGACGCCGTGCAGCGAGTGCAGGAAGGTGACGCCGAAGTAGTCGGCGACCACCGTCCCGTCGAAGCCCCAGGCGCCGCGGAGCAGGTCGGTGAGCAGCCGCCGGTCCGCGGCCGCGGGCACGCCGTCGATCTCGGCGTACGAGTGCATCACCGAGCGCGCGCCGCCGTCGCGTACCGCCAGCTCGAACGGGGGCAGCATGACGTCGGACAGCTCGCGCGGGCCCATCGCGACGGGGCCGAAGTTGCGGCCGGCCCGGGAGGCGGAGTAGCCCGCGAAGTGCTTGAGCGTGGCCACGATCCCGGCGGACTGCAGGCCGCGCACGTACGCGGTGCCGACGGTGGCCACCAGGTAGGGGTCCTCGCCGATGGTCTCCTCGGTGCGCCCCCAGCGGGGGTCGCGGCTCACGTCGAGCACCGGCGCGAGCCCCTGGTGCACGCCGACGGCGCGCATGCCCTGCCCGATGGCGGCGGCCATCCGCTCGACCAGCGCCGGGTCGAAGGTGGCGCCCCAGGCCAGCGCGGTCGGGAAGATCGTCGCGCCGTGCGCGGTGAACCCGGTCAGGCACTCCTCGTGCACCAGCGCGGGGATGCCGAACCGTCCGGCAGTGACGATCGCCTCCTGCAGCCCGGCCAGCCGGGCCATGCCCTCGGCGGGGGTCACCGGGGCGGTGCCGAACGGGCGGGTGAGCTGGCCGAGCCCGTCGGTGATGAGCTGTGCCCAGTCGAAGTCGGCGTCGACCATGTCCTGCTGGAACGGGGCGACGTCCTCGCCGGCCGCGCCGGCGCCGGGCCAGACGCTGTAGAGCTGCGCGATCTTCTCGGCGGTGGTCAGGCGGCGCATCAGGTCGTCGACCCGCTGCTCGACCGGCAGCGCCGGGTCCCGCCAGGGCTGGTGTCCGGGATCGCCGTCCTCGGTGACGGATCCGGTCGCGGTGGTGGCGTCCTCGTGGGTCGGCATCGCCCTGCCTGTCTTCCACCCGGAAGCGCGACCGCACTTCCGGTACTTTCCGGTATCCGTTCCGATCTGCCGGCACGCCGGCCCACGCACCCTAACACCGCACACCCGCTACCAGACAAGGGTTGAGCGTGAATTTGTCGGGTCGTCCGTCGAATTCGGAGGGCGCCGACCGGGCTCCGAAACTTTCGGCGATGCGCCATCCCGGGAGGTCGAGCCTGCCGCGTTCACCAGCGCTGTCCACAATGGTTACGGAAGTCTTCCGGAAGTCTTTCCAGCGCCTCGCGGGTGCCGCCCCGCCTCAGCTTGGATCATGGACGGGGCGCGCCGAGGGGTAGCGTGCCTGGCATGACGCTGACGATCCGCCCCGGCCACACCCCGGCCGATGTGGCCGCCGTCGCGCTGCTGCACACCCTCAGCCGCCGCGACGCGTACCGCGACCTGCTCACGCCCGCCGAACTGGCCGAGGTCACCGTGGAGCGGCAGCACCAGAGCTGGTCGCAGCGGTGGGCCGCCGAGTCGGACACGCACCGCATGCACCTGGCCGAACGCGACGGCGAGCTGCTCGGCTTCTGCTACCTCGGGCCCGCCGACCCGGCGGCGGAGCAGGCGCCACCGGGCACCGGCATGCTCAACGCGATCCACGTCCGCCCCGACGCCGTCGGCAGCGGGGTCGGCCTGGCGCTGATGCGGACCTGCCTGGCCGGGTTCGCCGACCTGGGCCACACCCGGGCCATGCTGTACGTGGTCCGCGAGAACGACCGGGCGCGCCGCTTCTACGAGCGCGGCGGCTGGGCCGCCGACGGCGTGGCGCGGGAGACCATGATCGGCTCGGCTTCGGTGCCGATCGTCCGGTACGCCCGCGCCATCCCCTGACCGGCGCCCGGTCACCCGCCGTCGGGCGATCCGTGACGGCGACGCTGGGCCGGGTGGGTCGGCGTGGTGTCGGACTCGGCTGGAATCCGCCGGCCGCGGGCCGTCAGCGGCCCGCGTCCCGTGCGGGGCCGGTAACCTCCCCGCATGACGATGATCTCCGCAGCGGTGCGGCCGTGAGCCGGGAGCTGATCGTGCTCGGCACCGCCAGCCAGGTGCCCACCCGGCAGCGGGCGCACAACGGATACCTGCTGCGCTGGGACGACCAGGGCATCCTGTTCGACCCGGGCGAGGGCTGCCAGCGGCAGCTGCTGCTGGCCGGAGCGGCCGCGAGCGACATCACCCGGATCTGCGTCACCCACTTCCACGGCGACCACTGCCTGGGCCTGCCCGGCATCGTGCAGCGGCTGTCGCTGGACCGGGTGCCGCACGAGGTGCCGGTCCACTTCCCGGGCTCCGGGGCGGAGTTCCTGGCCCGGCTGCGCCACGCCAGCCACTTCCACGACCTGGCCCGCATCGCCGAGTGCCCGGTGGACGGCGACGGCGTGGTGGCGCAGGGACCGTTCGGCACGATCACCGCACGGCGGCTGAACCACCCCGTCGAGTCGTACGGCTACCGCCTGGCCGAGCCGGACGGCCGCCGCATGCTGCCCGAGCGCCTCGCCGAGCTGGGCGTACGCGGGCCGGACGTGGGCCTGCTGCAGCGCGCGGGCTCGGTGGTGGCCGGTGGGCGGCTGGTGACCCTGGCCGAGGCCAGCGAGCCCCGCCCGGGGCAGGTGGTCGCGTTCGTGATGGACACCGGCTGGTGTGACAACGCGATCCGGCTCGCCGAAGGGGCCGACCTGCTGGTCATCGAGTCGACGTTCCTGGAGTCGGAGGCGGCGCTGGCCGCCGAGGCGGGTCACCTCACCGCTGCCCAGGCCGCCCGGATCGCGACCGAGGCGGGCGTACGCAGGCTCGTGCTCACCCACTTCTCGCAGCGCCACCCGGACGCGTCGGTGTTCGGCCAGGAGGCCGCGGCGCACTTCGACGGGGACATCGTGGTCGCCGAGGAGCTGGCGCGCGTGCCGGTGCCGGCGCGGCGGGCCTGAACGAGATCGGGGCGAGGGTACGCAACCGGACTGCGGGGAACCGGAGATCACGTACCCTCGCCCACTGACGCACCTGCACGGCCGGGGAGAACGCCTGGCCGGAGGCGTCGGAACCGACGGAGGCATGTCGGCTCTCGATCAGCCGTGCTGGTGCACGCGGGACGCCTACGCTGGCGGAGCGCAGACGGCGTCGCCGCGGGACGGGCGTTCACCGATCGCGCCGGGGGACGGCGGGACCGGGTCACACCCGGGTTGGCTAGTCGAAGTGGCTCCTGCGGGTGCCGTTTCGCATGATGGAGCCGCCCCGCTCGCCAAGGTCGGCACGCCAGCCGGGCAGCGAGCGCAGCCCGTTGAGGTCATGCCGTACGGTCCAGGCCTGCCGCCAGTGGCGGCTGGCCGCGTCCGCGCGCTCGGCGAGCCGCCGCGGCGGGCACGGCCAGTGCTGACCGCACCAGGTGCAGAGGTCGTCTTCGTCAGGTCGGTTATGCCGGCCGAGCAGCTGCTGCGCGTCGCGCCACAGCAGGCGGTCGGAGATGTCGGACGGTTCGATGTGGCTGATGTCGGTGGATAGTGCATGGTCGACGGTGACCACGTTTCACTTCCCCTCGGTTGCACTGTCGCTTCCGTACGCTTAGTCAACACTCGCGGCAAGCCCGACAGTCGGACAGCGTGTGCGATTGCCGCCCGGAAGGCTCAGAAATTGCGGCGAAGCGCCCGTCGACCAGCGGTTATCCACACCAGCAGGGCGAGCCCGACCAGCAGCAGCGAGACCCCGAACCACGTCACTGGGCGTGACGCCAGCGCCGCCAGCCGCGTACGCACCGTCTCCGCGGAGGGGCTCGCCGAGCCCGCCGGGGCACCGGCGATCGGCTGCTCCGGGTCCACCGCGGGATCCGGCGACCAACTCGGCGCCAGGCTGGGCGTCGCGGACGGCGAGGCGGACGGAGTCGCCCCGCAGTCGACCTCATCCGGGAACCGTTCCGCCAGGACAGCGTGGGCGGCGGCCGCCTCGGCGGGGAACCCTTCCGCGAGCACGGCGCGGGCGGCGGCCCCCTCGACCGGGAACCGTTCCGCCCGGACGGCGCGGGCCTGTGTACCCCCGTTATCGGCGGTGTCCGCCTGGTGCGGCACCGGCTGGCGGGGCCGCCGGCCCGACGCCGGTCCGGCCGGCGGTGCCGGCAGGGTCACCGGCCCGAACCGCGGTGCGACCGGCGGTGCGGCGGTCCGGCTCGGCGAGGGCGGGGGCGACCACGCGGACACCTGCGGGCTCGGCAGCGGGGACAGCGACGGCGACGGGGACGGGCTCGGCGGCGGGCTGGGCGCGATGCGTACGTCGGCGAAGGGCGCGAAGATCGCGCCCGGCGGCGGCTGGGCGCCGAGCAGCAGCACCCGCTCGGCGGTCGGGAAGTGCCACAGCAGGTCGTCGAACCCGCCCCCGCCGATGATCCGCACCTGCGGGACGAACCAGGTGAACCTGTCGTTGAGCAGACCCGTGTCCACGTTGATCAGCAGCGGCGCGGCCTCGGTCGGCGGCGAGGTCAGCACCAGCTCGACCGTCCGGTTGAGGTCGTGCGCGCCGATCACCAGCACGTTCGGCTGCTCGCCGCTCACCCGGAGCAGCAGCCGGGTGCCGCGTGGCAGCGGCCGGGACAGCGGCAGGCCGTCCGGACCGCGCAGCGCGACGGTCGCGGGGCAGGCCGTCAGCGCGGCGGAGCGCGCGACGTCCCACGGGGCCGGGCTGGGCGCGGCGGCGCCTGCCGGCGCGGCGGTCAGCACCCCCGCGAGCAGCAGGGCGGCCACCACCTTGCACGACCCGCGCATAGCGGCAGGGTAACCCCGCCCCGCCCGTCGATCATGAAGTTAGGACGGCGACACACCGCCGAACCGTGCCATAAGTTCATGATCAACTCGGCGAGGGGGGTGCGCGGGTCAGCCGAGTTGGGCCAGGAGGTCTTGGCGGGTGAGGACGCCGCGGGGTTTGCCGTCGATGAGGACCATGGCGGCGTCGGCCTTCTCCAGGAGGGCGACGACCTCGGCGACGGGCTGGCCGCCACCGATCATGGGCAGGGCGGGGCCGACGTGCCGGTCCAGCGGGTCGTGCAGGGCGGCCGCGCCGGTGAACAGGGCGTCCAGCAGGTCCTTCTCGGCCACGGCGCCGGCCACCTCGCCGGTCACCACCGGCGGTTCGGCCTTCAGCACCGGCAGCTGCGAGACGCCGTACTCCCGCATGATGTCGATGGCGTCGCGGACCGTCTCGGTCGGATGCACGTGGATCAGCTCGGGCAGGCCCTTGCTGTGCGACTTGGCGGCCAGGATGTCGCCGACCGTCGCGCCGTGCTCGTCGGTGCGCAGGAAGCCGTAGCGGGCCATCCAGTCGTCGTTGAAGAGCTTGGACAGGTAACCGCGGCCGCCGTCGGGCAGCAGCACCACGACCACGTCGCCGGGCTGCGCGCGCTCGGCGACCCGCAGCGCCGCCACCGCGGCCATCCCGCAGGAGCCGCCGACCAGCAGGCCCTCCTCGCGGGCCAGCCGCCGGGTCATCGCGAACGACTCCTTGTCGGTGACCTCGATGATCTCGTCGCAGACGGTGCGGTCGTAGGTCTCCGGCCAGAAGTCCTCGCCGACGCCCTCGACCAGGTACGGCCGGCCGGTGCCGCCCGAGTACACCGAGCCCTCCGGGTCCGCTCCGATGATCTTCACGCGACCCTGGGAGACCTCCTTGAGGTAGCGGCCGATGCCGCTGATGGTGCCGCCGGTGCCGACGCCCGCCACGAAGTGCGTGATCCGGCCCTCGGTCTGCTCCCACAGCTCCGGACCCGTCTGCTCGTAGTGCGAGAGCGGGTTGTTCGGGTTGGCGTACTGGTTCGGCTTCCAGGCGCCTGGGATCTCCCGCGCGAGCCGGTCGGAGACGTTGTAGTAGGAGCGCGGGTCCTCCGGCGCCACCGCGGTCGGGCAGACCACGACCTCGGCGCCGTACGCGCGCAGCACGTTCTGCTTGTCCTCGCTGACCTTGTCAGGGCAGACGAAGACGCACTGGTAGCCCTTCAGCTGGGCGACCAGCGCGAGCCCGACCCCGGTGTTGCCACTGGTCGGCTCGACGATGGTGCCACCCTGCTTGAGCAGCCCGTCGCGCTCGGCCGCCTCGACCATGCGCAGGGCGATGCGGTCCTTGACCGAACCGCCCGGGTTCAGGTACTCGACCTTGGCCAGCACGGTGGGGCCGGCGGGATCGGTGACATTCCTGAGCTTGACCAGTGGGGTGTTGCCGATCAGCTCGACGACGTTCTCGTAGTAGCGCACGCGTCAAGCGTAGACCGGCACTGAATTGACGTTAAGCGACCTCGCCGTCGATGACGCCGGTGCCGACCGGCGCCTTTCCGCCGTTCTCCCACATGAGGAAGCGATCCGTCTCGCTCAGCAGCGCTCCGGCGATCCAGGTAATGATGATCATGTCGTCGGCGAGCCCGAACAGCAGGAAGAAGGCCTCCGGCACCACGTCGACCGGCGACGCGACGTACGCCGTGGCCGCTGTGATCAACATGATCCTGCCGAGACCGTCGTAGCGGCCGCGCAGCGAGGCGTACATCATCCGCGGCATCGCGGCCAGGCGGTCCGTCATGCCGATGTCACTGCCACTGCCCTTGATCAACGCCTTCCACAGCGCGGTGAACGCCGCGGTACGACGCAGTGTGCGTCCCATCTCGTCTCGCCTCCATCAGAGCGCAACCTAGGAGCGCTACCTTTCTCGCTATGAGCGAGCGTTACCAGCGCGCGAGTCGCTGGGTACGTAGGAGCCTCAGAGAGGGAGCCCGGGATTCGGGCCTCCAGAGTGAGGCGGGTTCACTATGAGCGAGCGTACTTCGCCCGGGGCCGTGACGGCACGCCGTCGCGGCAGGGATCTGGCCAGGATCGCCGTGTACGGCGGCGGCGCGCTGACCGCGCTGGGCCTGGCCACCTTCGGAGTACTGGTGGGCCAGGTGGAGGCGGCCCGGCGGACCATCCCCATCGCGCAGGCCCCGCCGCCGCGCTCCGACGGCCTCTACGGCAGGCGGTACGCCGGACGGCCGCTGCGCATGGTCATGCTCGGCGACTCCTGTGCCGCCGGGTTCGGCGCGCTGCGCGCGCGGCAGACCCCGGCCGCGCTGATCGCCACCGGGCTGTCCCGCCGCCTGGAGCAGCCGATCCAGCTGCACAGCCTGGCCGTCGTGGGCGCCACCTCCGGCATGCTGGTGCACCAGGTGGACGAGGCGCTGGAGCTGGCGCCCGAGCTCGCGGTGATCCTGATCGGAGCCAACGACATCACCCACCGGGCCGGGCAGGCCGTCTCGGTGCGCCACCTCGCCGACTCGGTGCGCCGGCTGCGCCAGGCGGGCGCCACCGTGGTCGTGGGCACCTGCCCCGATCTCGGCGCGGTGCAGCCGATCCGGCCGCCGCTGCGCTGGCTGGCACGCAGCTGGAGCCGCCAGCTCGCGGCCGCGCAGACCGTGGCCGTGGTGGAGGCGGGCGGGCGCACCGTCTCGCTCGGCGAGCTGCTCGGGCCGACGTTCTCCGCCCAGCCGCACCGCCTGTTCGCCCGGGACCGTTTCCATCCGTCCGCCGAGGGCTACGCGCTGGCCGCGTCCGTGCTGCTGCCGACCGTGGTCGCCGCGCTGCGCAGCCCGGCCGACCCACAGCGGGTGGAAGCGGGCGCACAAACGGCCGCGGACGGGGTACGGTCGCTGCCACAGGCCGCGGTCGAGGCGGCACGCCACGCCGGCACCGAGGTGAGCGGCGTACGCGTGGACGGACGCGATCGCGGTCCGGCCGGCCGGTGGGCGCAGCTGCGCCGCCGGATGTGGGAGGTCGTCCGCCAGGGCGAGGCACCCGTCCCGCCCGGCACGATGAACCCGGCGAACGTAGTGGAGCAGGCGTGAGCGAGCGCAGCGAGCGAACCAGGCGGTCTGTGGCCGGTGCCGCCGACGAGCGCAGCAGGCAGCAGGCGCGGACCAGGCGGCCGGTGGCCGGTCGTGCCGCCGACGAGCGCAGCGAGGAGAAGGCATGACGTCCATGGCGCGCAGGATCGGCAAGGCCGCGGCGATCACACTCGTCGCGGGCACGGTCGGCGGCGCGGCGCTGCTGGCGGCGGAGGCGGTGCTGGCGCGCACCCGCCGCTACGCCAAGCCCGAGCTGGGCCTCGCGCTGCGCACCACGATCGGCGCCGAGACCGCTCCCCCGCTGCGGCTGGTCATGCTCGGCGACTCGGCCGCCCTCGGCGTGGGCGTGGACCGGGTCGCCGACACGGTCGGCGGCCAGCTCGCCGCGCTGCTGTCCGGCGGGCAGGCCGGCCAGGGCCGCCCGGTGGCGCTGTCCAGCGTCGGGGTGGCCGGCTCGCGCTCCTCGGATCTGGCCACGCAGGTGGCCCGCTGCCTGCTCGGCGACCGGCCGGACGTGGCCGTGATCCTGGTCGGCGGCAACGACGCGATCACGCTGCGCCGCCCCGCGGACGCCGCGGCGTACCTGGGTGCGGCGGTGCGGCGGCTGCGCGAGGCCGGGGTGGAGGTCGTCGTGGGCACCTGCCCGGACCTCGGCGCCACCCGCGCCATCGCCCCGCCGCTGCGGCAGGTCGTCGGCTTCCTGGGCCGCCGGGTGGCCCGGGCGCAGGTGCGCGCGGTGCACGCCTCCGGGGGCGCCGTGGTGGACCTCGCCGCCGAGACGGGCGCGGTGTTCCGCGCCGACCCGAACACGCTGTCGGCCGACCGCTACCACCCCTCCGCGGACGGCTACCGCGTCTGGGCGTACGCCCTGCTGCCCGCCGTCGCCCACGCCGCCGGCGTCACCCCCCGCCTCCCCTGAAGATCATCCGACTTGCCTGGCACATGGGCGTAACGTGGCCGCCCATTCGCCCATGTGCCTGGCAAGTCGGATGATCACGCAGGGCCGTGACGACTTTCTCACGTGGTCTGGTGGGGCAAGTTACCGACGAGTTAACGTTCGTTCATGTCTGATGCTGTCATCGTCGCCACCGCCCGCTCGCCCATCGGCCGGGCCGGCAAGGGCTCCCTGAAGGACCTGCGCGCCGACGATCTCACCGCCACCATCGTCCGGGCCGCCCTCGACAAGGTCCCGGCCCTGGACCCGGCCGAGATCGACGACCTCTACCTGGGCTGCGGCCTGCCCGGCGGCGAGCAGGGCTTCAACATGGGCAAGGTGGTCTCCACCCTGCTCGGGCTGGACTCGCTGCCGGCCGCCACGATCACCCGCTACTGCGCGTCCTCGCTGCAGACCACCCGGATGGCGTTCCACGCGATCAAGGCGGGCGAGGGCGACGTGTTCCTCTCCGCCGGTGTCGAGATGGTGTCCCGGTACGCCCGCGGCAACTCCGACTGGCTGCCCCCGGACGCGGCCGCCGCCGTCGGAGGGAGCTGGAACAACCCGCGCTTCGACGCGGCGCAGGCGCGCTCGGCGCAGCGCGCCGGCGAGGGCTCGCCGGTCTGGACCGACCCGCGCGAGCAGGGCGAGCTGCCCGACATCTACCTGACCATGGGCCAGACCGCCGAGAACCTGGCCCAGGTGCACGGCGTCACCCGCGAGGACATGGACGCGTTCGGCGTACGGTCGCAGAACCTGGCCGAGCAGGCGATCAAGGACGGCTTCTGGGCCCGCGAGATCACCCCGGTGACGCTGCCCGACGGCACCGTGGTCAGCACCGACGACGGCCCGCGCCCCGGCATCACGCTGGAGGGCACCGCCACGCTGAAGCCGGTGTTCCGCCCCGACGGCCGGATCACGGCCGGCAACTGCTGCCCGCTCAACGACGGCGCCGCCGCAGTGGTGATCATGAGCGACAGCCGCGCCCGCGAGCTGGGCCTGACCCCGCTCGCCCGGATCGTCTCCACCGGCGTCACCGCGATGAGCCCCGAGATCATGGGCATCGGCCCCGTCGAGGCAACCCGGCAGGCGCTCAAGCGGGCCGGCATGACCATCGACGACATCGACCTGGCTGAGATCAACGAGGCGTTCGCGGCGCAGGTCATCCCGTCGTACCGCGAGCTGGGCCTGCCGCTGGAGAAGGTGAACGTGATGGGCGGCGCGATCGCGGTCGGCCACCCGTTCGGCATGACCGGCGCCCGGATCACCGGCACACTGATCAACAACCTGCAGTGGCACGACAAGTCCATCGGCCTGGAGACGATGTGCGTCGGCGGCGGGCAGGGCATGGCGATGATCATCGAGCGGCTGAGCTGACCCGCGCAGCCCATCTCAGGAAGGGCGCCTTCGCCGGCGGATGGCGAGCTGAGCCGCTGCTCGGCTCGCCGCGCGAGCCGGCGAAGGCACCCTTTCCTGCTCAGGTCAGCAGGGTACGCAGGGTGGCGATCTCGTCGGCGGCCGCGGTGGCCTGCTCGGCGGACGGCCCGGCCGCGATCAGGTCGGAGACGACCACGCGGAGCTGATCGGGCAGGGCCGGATCGGACAGCCTCGGCACCGGGCGGCGCTGCCCGCCGGCCAGGTCGGCGGCCCGGTCGGCCAGGCCCTGGATCAGCCGGTGCACCGGCTCGCCGCGATCGCGCCACCGCTCGGGCGTCCAGTGTCCGACCTGGTTGACCAGTAGCTCCACGGCGCGCTTCAGCTGCTCGGTGCTCACGGGGTCGATTGTCCCGGCCGGGAAACGGGCCGCCGCCCCGGGGCAGGCCCCGGGGCGGCGGTCATCGTATACGTGCTGGTGGTGACCAGGCTGCGGTCAGTCGTCGCCCTGCAGGTACGACAGCAGGCGCAGGAACTCCAGGTACATCCAGACCAGCTCGACGAGCATGCCGAACGCGCCCAGCCAGCCGTACTTGCGGGGCAGCCCGGCGGCGACGCCGTCCTCGATCTGCTTGAAGTTGACCACGAACATCAGCGCCGCGACCACGATGCAGACCAGGCTGAAGCCGATGGCGATGGGGCCACCGTCACGCAGCGGGCCGACCGACCCGGTGACGAAGTAGAGCACCACGTTGACCAGCATCACGATGCCGAGGCCGGCGGCGATGCCGATGACCACCTTCATGAACTTGGGCGTGGCACGGATGATCTTCGCCTTGTACAGCAGGGCCATGGCGAGGAACACGCCGAGCGTGGCGATGACCGCCTGCAGGACGATGCCCTCGAACAAGTACTCGTAGGCCTTGCTCACCGCGCCGAGGAAGACGCCCTCCACGACCGCGTAGCCGGCGATCACCGCGACGTTGGTGACCTGGGCGAACGAGATCACCAGGCCGACGACGAGGCCGAGGATGGCCGCCGCCCACCACACGGTGCGGACCATCTCCAGGGGCACGAGAGCCCAGGTGATCGCGGCCGAGACCGCGGTGATGGCCAGCAGCGTCACGGTCTTGACGACGACGTCGTCGATCGTCATCCGGTCGGCGTGTCCGGTCTGGACGACCTCGGGGTAGCCGTAGCCCTGGCCGTCAGCCTGCGGGTAGCCCGCCGGGGCGCCCTGGCCCGGCACGCTGTACCGCGGCTGCTGCGCCGCCGCGCTGATGCGGCCGAGCACCGGGTTGGAACTCTTCACAGCGGGTCTCGCCTCCTCCACATGGGTTGTGCCCGACAGAGTAGCGGATTAACGCACCTGCGGTGATCGACGTTTTGCTGCATGATCCTGGCCGACGGCAGACGGTCGGACAGACTAGGGGAGAGACGATGACACAGACGGTCGAGCGATTGAGCAGTGACGATTGGAAGACGTGGCGTGAGCTGCGACTGGCCGCCCTCCAGGAGGCGCCGTACGCGTTCGGCTCGACGTACGAGCGGGAGCGGGCCTTCGGCGAGCCGGAGTGGCGGGTGCGGGTGGACAGCCCGGCCGGGGCCGCCTTCGTCGCCCGGCTGGACGGCGAGCCCGTCGGCATCGCGGCCGGCTACCTGCCGCCCGACGGCGACGACGACGTGGCCATGCTGGTGGCGATGTGGGTCGACCCGGCGGCCCGAGGGCAGCGGGTGGCCGAGCGCCTCGTCACGGCGGTGGTCGACTGGGCCCGCGGCACCGGCCGGGGCGAGCTGGAGCTTGAGACCACCGCGGGCAATGACGCGGCCGCGCGGGCCTACGAGCGCTGCGGGTTCACACCCTTCGCCGGAGTGCCCAGCACCCCTGACGGCTCGGTGTGGCGACTGCCGTTGCGCTGAGCGCCAATCGACACGCCGCTTCTTTACAGAACCTTTATTAATCGACGTTGAATCGACTCTTCCGAACCGGTTGCCGGAACCTGACCAAACGGCGGCGAATTACTGCCGCAAAGCTGGCTGCCGAGGGGTGACAGACCGTCGGAGGGTCGCTATGCTCGTCCCCAACGCGCTCCAATCGCCCGCTTCCCCCGTGGCAGGCGATCGGAGCGCGTCATTTTTTGCGCGGCTTTTCCCGCGCCATTGCCGACGTCTTTCGGAGCCGCGCGGTGCGGCCATTCGGAGCGTCCGTCACGATGACGGCACGAAGCTGCCGCTGGGTGCCCGGGGCGGGGGTCGAACCCGCACGCCTTTCGGCAGTCGCTTTTAAGGCAACCGTGTCTGCCGTTCCACCACCCGGGCGCGCACGACGATGCGTGCCCCTGCCACGGTAGCGGGTGGACCCTGTCCTAGGCACGCCCGTTGTCGCCCAGCGGCGAACGGACACGTAGCGCTAGCGGAGGGTCCGCCGAGCCGCCCAGCCGGCACCGCGGCGAACGGACACGTAGCGCAGCGGAGGGTCCCGCGGAGCCGCCCAGCCTGAGCGTCCTGTGACGGCGGTTCGGCCACAGGGCGGGCTGCCCGCCGGAAGCGCTAGGGTCAAGCGCGTGACGAGCACCGTACCGGCCCTCACCACAGCCACCGACTCCCCGCTGCCCACGCAGCGGGGCGACTCGGGGGTGCCCGCGGCCGTGCCACCACGGCACCGCCCACGGTGGCCGCTCGACGCGCTGACCTGCCTGGCGTACCTGGCCCTGGCCGGGTGGCTGACCCTCGGCCTGTGGCCCGACCCGGACACCCGGACGCTGGCGCTCAACCCGCCGGACCAGATCCTCTACGAGTGGTTCCTGGCCCACGACACCACCCTGTGGAGCGGCGACTTCTCGCTCGTCACCGACCGCCTGAACGCCCCGTACGGGGTGAACCTGCTGGCCAACACCACGGTGATCCTGCTCGGCGGCCTGTTCGCCCCGGTGACCCTGGCCTACGGCGCCGCCACCACGTTCTCCCTGCTGGTCGCCCTGAACCTGGCCGGCACGGCCATCGCCTGGTATTTCCTGCTGCACCGGACGCTGGGCGCGAGCCGGATCGCGGCGGCCGTGGGCGCGGCGTTCTGCGGGTTCGCGCCGGGCATGGTGTCGCAGTCCAACAGCCACCTGCACATGACGGCCCAGTGGCTGATCCCGCCGATGCTGTGGTGCGTCGTCGCGCTGGCCCGCGCGGCCCGCGCGCAGGACGTGCACCCCCGGCGGCTGATGGCGCTCGGCGCGCTGTTCGGCCTGCTGGTGAGCCTGCAGGTGTTCATCGGCGAGGAGACGCTGTTCCTCACCGCGCTCGCGCTGGTCATCGTGACCGTGACGTACGTCGCGATGGTCCGGCCGCCGGTGCGGGTGCTGATCCGGTTCGCGGCGGGACTGCTCGTCGCCGTCGGCACCGCGGTGGTTCTGCTGGCGTACCCGCTGTGGACGCAGTTCAAAGGGCCGCAGTCGGTGGCCGACGGGGTGTTCAGCCCGTTCTACTTCTCCGCCGACCTGGCCAGCTTCACCGCCTTCTCCCCGATGACGCTGCTCGGCGACGAGTCGGCGGCCCGGCTGACCACCGGCCCGGCCGAGTACAACACGTTCCTGGGCTGGCCGCTGGTGCTGCTGTCGCTCGGGCTGCTGGTCTGGCTGCGCCGCCATCCGCTGGCGGTCGCGGTCGGCGTGGGCGCGCTGGGCATGAGCGCGCTGGCACTGGGCCCGCAGATCATGCTCCACGGCGCGCGTACGCCGCTGCCCGGCCCGTACCGCCTGCTCATGCACGTGCCGGTGGTGGACGGGGCGCTGCCGATGCGCTTCGCGCTGGCCGCCATCCCGCTGCTGGCGGTGCTGCTGGTGCTGGCCCTGGGCGAGGCCGCCCGGTCCACCCGCCGCCCGCTGCGCGTCGGTGTCCCGGTGCTGGTCGGCGCGGCGCTGCTGCCGCTGTTCCCGACCCCGCTGCCGACCGCCGACCGCGCGCCGGTGCCCGCGTTCTTCGCCGACGGGCTGTGGCGCCAGTGCGCCGGGGAGGGCGACGTGATCGTCCCCGTGCCGCTGCCGACCCCGGAGAAGCCCCTGCCCATGCGGTACGCCACCGCGGCGCAGACGGCGTTCGGGCTGCCCGAGGGCTTCTTCATCGGCCCGCACGGCAGCAACGGCAAGGCCACCATGGGCATCGGCAAGCGGCCGACGTCGTGGGTGCTCTACGAGGTGGCCCGCACCGGCACCGTGCCCGCGATCAACGACGACCACCGCCTGGACGCCCGCAAGGACCTGACCAAGTGGAACGCGTCCTGCGTGGTGCTCACCCCCGAGCACCCCCGCCGGGCCGAGCTGCTGCGCACCCTGGAGGCCCTGCTCGGCCCCGGCACCCCGTCCGCCGACGTCGTCTACTGGCCCCGCACCTGGTGAACCCGCCTGCATGAGCAAAGCTCCGTTCGCAGCACGAACGGAGCTTTGCTCATGGAAAACGAGTTACGGCTGCTGGGTGGGTTCGGTGACCTGGGCGAAGGGGTCCATGGGCTGGTGCAGGGCGCCCAGGGAGACCACCTCGCGCTTGAGGAACAGCGCCAGGGTCCAGTCCGCGATGACGCGCACCTTGCGGTTCAGCGACGGGATGCGGCTCATGTGGTACGTGCGGTGCATGAACCACGCGGTCACGCCCTTGGCCTTGAAGCCGTAGACGTGCGCCACGCCCTTGTGCAGGCCGAGGCTGGCCACCGAGCCGACGTGCTTGTGCCGGTACTCCCGGATCCCCCGGCCGCGCACGGTGGCGATCAGGTTGTCCGCCAGGCGCCGGGCCTGCCGCACCGCGTGCTGCGCGCTCGGCGAGCACATCTCGCCCGCGGCGGCGGTGAGGTCCGGCACGGCGGCGCAGTCGCCCGCGCTCCATGCGCCCTCGACGACCTGGTCGCCGTCCACCACGCGCAGTGTCGCGTCGCAGGTGAGCTTGCCCTGTGCGGTGCGCGGCAGGTCGGTCGCCGCGATCATCGGGTGCGCCTTGACGCCCGCGGTCCACACGATGGTGTCCGCGGCGAACTCGCCGCCGTCGGACAGCTTCACCACGCCGTCGACGCAGGAGTCGAGCCGGGTGCCCAGGCGCAGGTCCATGTTGCGCTTGAGCAGCGCCTCCACCGTGTACGCGCCCATCTGCGGGCCGACCTCGGGCAGCACCCGCTGCGTCGCCTCGACCAGCACCCAGTGCATGTCGTCGGCCTTGAGCTCCGGGTAGTAGCGCAGCGCGTCGCGGGCCATGTCCTCCATCTCGCCGAGCGCCTCGACGCCGGCGAAGCCCGCGCCGACGACCACGAAGGTCAGCGCCCGCTTGCGGGTCTGCTCGTCGGTGGTGGCGGCCGCGATGTCGAGGCACTCCAGCACGTGGTTGCGCAGCCAGATGGCCTCGCCGATGGTCTTGAAACCGACGGCGTGCTCGCGCAGGCCCGGGATGGGCAGGGTGCGCGACACGCTGCCGGGCGCGACGATGATGTGGTCGTACGGGATCTCCCGGGACGGACCGACGACCGGCTGCACCGTGGCGATCTTGCGAGAGTGCTCGACCTTCGTCACGGAGCCGTGCACGACCTTGCAGTCGCGCAGCTCCCGGCGCAGCGGCACGACGGTGTGCCGGGGGGAGATGTTGCCGGCCGCCGCCTCGGGGAGGAACGGCTGGTAGGTCATGTGCGGCTGCGGGTCGACGACCGTGACCTCGGCCTCGCTCGCGCGCAACTTGTCCGACAGGCGGAGAGCTGCGTAGAGGCCGACGTGGCCGGCGCCCACCACCAGGATCCGTACTGGCTTCACGCACTTCACGCTACGCCCGTAGCACAGCCCTGATCAGGCGTGGAGCCTGTGATCCCGGACAGCGACGGCCGTCACCCCGCCCCGGATCAGGGGCGGCGGCCCAGCCGAGTGAGCAGCGCCACCACGGCGGCGACCACGGCCAGGCCGACCACCAGCGCCACCGTCGGGGTGGTGATGTACAGGCCGGGCAGCACGTTCACCAGCAGCAGGGTGAGCACACCCGTCGCCGCCAGCACCAGCAGTGCCCGGGTGCCCCAGCGCATGAGCACCTGGTGGTCCACGATCGCGTCGTACGGCAGCACCGCCGCCAGCGCCGCGCCGGAGTGCAGCAGGTAGAGCGCGGCCGCGGTGCCCAGCAGCCGGCCCAGCGACGGCTGCGCCAGGAACAGCATCGTGTCCGCCAGCCACATGCCGACCACGGCCAGCATGACCACGATCACCGACACCCCGCCCGGCGCGACCGCGGGCAGCGCGGCCAGCGCCACGAAGCCCAGCAGCGCCCGCGACGACAGCCCGGCCGGGGCCGCCAGCAGCAGGCCCGCGCAGGCCGCGACGAAGACCACCCCGCGGACCAGCAGCGGAGCGCCGGTGATCCGGCCCAGCTCGCGTACCTGCTGGATCAGCTGCTTCACGTGCGCACCGCCTTCGGCGCGGCGGCCAGCCGCGCGACGTCCCGGAGCACGGCGTCCAGGCTGCCCGCGCCCGCCCAGGCGACCACGGGCACGCCGTGCTCGGCCAGCTGGCCCATGGTGTTGTCCCGCTCGGCCCGCCACAGCCGGTACGACAGGTCCGTCCAGCTGTTCACGGTCGGCGAGGCCAGGTCGGTCGGCAGCGTGTCCACCGCGACCACGAAACGCCCGGAGCGCGACAGGCCCGCCAGCATCGCGGCCGAGCGGGCGTCCAGCAGCGGGGTCAGCACCACCACCAGCGCCGCCGCGGAGATGCCGGCCGCGAGCTGCGCCCCGCCCCGCTCCTGCGCGGTCGGGCTGGGGTGCGCGTCGAGCAGCCACTCCAGCACGGTCAGGTACTGCCGGCGGCCGCTGGCCGGGCGCAGCCGGCGCGCGGAGGCGCCGTACTCGAGCACGGAGACCCGGTCGCCGCGGTGCAGGTAGTGCTCGGCGATCGCGGCCGCCGCGCGGACCGTGCGGTCCAGCACGGAGGCGTTGCCGCCGACGCCCTCGGAACGGCCCGCGTCGGCGAGCAGGTCCAGCAGCACCACGACCTCGGCGTCGCGATCGGACAGCGTGGCGGCCACGTGCAGCCGCTCGGTGCGCAGCGACACCCGCCAGTCGACGCGGCGCAGCCGGTCACCGGGCGCGAACTGGCGTACGCCGGCCAGCTCGCCGCCCTCGCCGGGGCGGCGGGACCGGTGCTGGCCGACCAGGCCGGCCGCGCGCGGCATCGCCTCGTCTGCCTTGAACGGGTCGGTCAGCGGGTACACCTTCACGCCCAGCGCGCCGGTGACCACGGCCCGGCTGACCAGCAGCCCGTCCGCGGCGACCGCGTGCGCCGACGCGGGGCCGAGCCAGTGCCTGCCCCAGCGCGTCGCCGGGCCGGCCAGCTCGACGGCGGTGGCCACGCCGCGCGGCACGAACGTGACGTACGGGCGGTTGCCGCCGCGCGGCCCCCGCCGGGGCGCGTTCGGGTCGGCGCCGCCCTCCAGCCGCAGCCAGGGCGAGTGCTGCAGGTGCACCACGGTCAGGTCGTAGCCGACCGTGTCGCGGTTCTCCACCTCGACCGTGGCGCCCAGGTCACCACCCTCCACGGGGAACGACTCCACCGTGGACAGCCGCAGGCCGGGCAGCGAGCGCGGGCGCTTGCTCAGCGCGAACGCCACGCTCAGCGCCAGCGGCGCGGCCAGGATGACCAGGTCGGTGCGGCCCAGCAGCACGGCGGCGACCAGCAGCAGGCCGGCGACCAGCACCGCCCGGCCGAGCGCCCGGGTGGGCGCCCAGTTGTCGCCGGTGTCGGTGGACGCGACGGGCTCCAGGTCGCCCTCGCCTGGCTGGGACACCTCAGCCTCGCAGCCCGGTCGACCGGTACGGCGGCTCGCCCAGCAGGTCGTCCTCCAGCTCGGCCAGCCGGCCCCGGCTCGGGCTGGGGCGCTGGCCCGGCGCGCCGGCGTGGCTGGGCAGCGCGCCGCTGACCGGGGCGGGCGTCGCCGCCAGCACCTCGGCCACCACCGAGACCGGGTCGATGCGCTTGAGCCACATCTCCGGCCGCAGCGTGATCCGGTGCGCCAGCGCGGGCAGGGTGACCGCCTTGACGTCCTCCGGGATGACGTAGTCGCGCCCGGCCAGCGCCGCGCGCGCCCGCGACAGCAGCAGCAGGGCCAGCGAGCCGCGCGGCGACGAGCCGACCAGCACCGCGGGGTGCTCGCGGGTGGCCGCGGCCAGCGAGACCAGGTAGCGGCAGATCGAGTCCTCGACCTCGATCTCCTCCAGCCCGGCCTGCATACGCAGCAGCGTCTTGGCGTCGACGACCGGCTCGACCTCGGACTCCTCGCGGCGGCGCACCATGCGGCGGCGCAGCACGTTGAGCTCCTCGTCGGCCTCCGGGTAGCCGAACGACACCCGCAGCATGAAGCGGTCCAGCTGCGCCTCGGGCAGCGGGTAGGTGCCCTCGTACTCGATCGGGTTGGCGGTGGCGAGCACGTGGAACGGCGCGTC
Source organism: Catellatospora sp. NPDC049609 (assembly GCF_040675365.1). NCBI lineage: Bacteria > Bacillati > Actinomycetota > Actinomycetes > Micromonosporales > Micromonosporaceae > Catellatospora > Catellatospora sp. NPDC049609. The sequence continues at coordinate 22,033 of NZ_JBFAOU010000073.1, forward strand.
CAGGCGGTAGGTCACACCCTCGACGGAGACCTGCTTCTCCTGCATCGCCTCCAGCAGCGCCGCCTGCGTCTTCGGCGGCGTCCGGTTGATCTCGTCGGCGAGCAGCAGGTTCGTGAAGACCGGGCCGGCCCGGAAGGTGAAGTCGTGGGTGCGCTGGTCGTACAGGAACGAGCCGGTCACGTCGGCGGGCAGCAGGTCGGGGGTGAACTGCAGGCGCCGGAAGTCCAGGCCCAGCGCCTGCGCGAAGGTGCGCGCGGTCAGCGTCTTGCCCAGGCCGGGCAGGTCCTCCAGCAGCACGTGGCCGCCGGCCAGGATGCCCGCGAGCACCAGCTCCAGGGAGTCCCGCTTGCCCACCATCACGGTGCCGACCCGGTCGAGCACCTGCTGGGCGAGGCGTCCCACCTCAGCCGCGGGGATCGGTTGCATGCTCACAGTCTCTCCAAGGCATTGACGATCACATCGAGTTCGCGAGGGCTGGGCGGGCGTTTGGACGGCACCGTCAGGAACGTCCAGAGCGGATCACCGAGCAGCCTACGCGCGCGTTCGGGCTCGGTCGCGCGGTTGACGCCGTGGCGCTGGCGCAGCCGCTCGTCGACGAGCTCGGCCAGGCGCGGCTGCACCCGGCGCTGGAAGCGGGCCCCGTCGGTGTGGCTCCACTCGAGGATGGTCTCCCAGCGGGCGACGGCCAGGCGCAGCCCGTCGGTGACCTCCGACTGGTCCTCGGCGGCGGTCCGGCCGGCCCGGCGGGGCGGCAGCGGGGCCTTGAGCGAGCGGGCCATCCGCCACACCCCGACCACGGTCAGCGCCACCGCGAAGACCAGCGGCAGCGGCATGGTCAGGCTGAACACCTCGAGCACGATCCAGCCGGCGGCGGTCCAGCCCGCGGTGAACGCGGCGAAGCTCAGCCACCGGGTGGACGCCGTCCGCGGCGCGCGGGCCGCCACCGGCTGCTCCGGGCTGCTGAACCCGCCCAGCAGGTCGTGCAGCGAGGTGTCGTCGAGGTGGTGCTGCTCGCTCATGCCCGCTCCTCGCTGCGCTCGCTCATGCGCCCACCTCGCTGCGGGCGCCGGCGGTCAGCTCGTCGCGCAGGCGGTGCAGGGAGGCGCGGGCCTGCAGGCGCATGTCGTCGTCGACGCGGTGGGTGGCGTAGCGGGCCCGGCGGTACACGTCGGCGAAGGCGTTGAGCAGGCCCGCGTCCAGGTGGCGGCGGGTGAGCATGCGTACCACCAGGTCGGTGGCGGTGTCGTCGGGCAGGCGCGGGACGCCCGCGGCGGCGGCCGCCTGCTCCAGCCGGACCCAGCAGGCGATCACGGCGGTGCGCGGGTCCGCCGCGTCGTCGTCCAGATCGAGCAGTCCGGCGTCGAGCGCCGCGACGACCTCCTCCTCGTCGGTGAGCTGCGCGAGGCGCGTCGGCGGCTTCTCCCGGATCGCGCGGCGGCGGAACTTCGTGGTGGAGCGGGCGGCGGCGCCTAGCAGCGCGACCAGCACGGCGATCCCGATGGCCAGCAGCACGCCGAAGGCGACGATGCCCAGCCAGCCCGAGTCGGCCGCCTCCTGCGCCGTCGCGGACGGCGACGGGGTGGGGCTCAGGGCGGGCGGCGACGGCGTGGCGGTCGGCGTCGGGCTCGGCGCGGCCGACTGCTGCGGCGCGGCGCGCCCGACGGGCAGCACGGACACCGACGCCGTCGCGGCCGCCGCCATCAGCAGCGCGGCCACGGCCAGCAGCGGCCCCCAGCGACGCAACGCTCCCATGGCTCCCCGCTCCGAGATCTCGCTTCCACAACCGCCGCCGGCGGTCCGCCTCAGTCGAGGCCGGCCAGCTGCCTGGCCCGGCTCAGCACGTCGTCCAGCATCGCGGGCGTGAGCCGCCCGGTAAAGGTGTTCTGCTGGCTGACATGGTACGAGCCGAGCAGCGCGGGTCCGCGTTCCGGCCCGGGAGGTCCGCCCTCCGGGAGGACGAGGGCCCCGTGCCCGAAGGCGGGACGCGGCACCGGCGGCTTGACGCCGTACACCGTGGACAGCGTAGGCCACCAGGCCGCCCAGGCGAACGCGCCGAGCGCGAGGACCACACGCAGGGTGGGGCGCAGCAGGGTGACTTCGCGGTGCAGCCACGGCGCGCAGGTGTCCCGCTCCGCCGGGGTGGGCTTGTTGTCGGGAGGCGCGCAGCGTACGGCCGCCGCGATGCGCACGCCGGTCAGCCGCAGCCCGTCGTCGCGCCACACGCTGGTGGGCTGGTTGGCCAGCCCCGCCCGGTGCAGCGCGGCGAAGAGCACGTCACCGCTGCGGTCGCCGGTGAAGATGCGGCCGGTGCGGTTGCCGCCGTGCGCCGCCGGAGCCAGCCCGAGGATCAGGATCGGGGCATCGGCCGCCCCGAAGCCGGGGACGGGGCGCCCCCAGTACTCCTGGTCGCGAAACGCCGCCCGCTTCGTCGCGGCGACCTCCTCCCGCCAGGCCACCAGCCGGGGGCACTTGCGGCAGGCGGAGATCGCCTCGTCGAGCCGGGCCAGCTCCTCGGCACCGGTCACAGGTGCGTGCGCAGCAGTTCTACGGTGCGGGCCCAGGCGCTGGCGGCGGCCGTGGCGTTGTAGACCTCGGGCCGGTCGTCGTTGACGAACGCGTGCCGGGTGCCCGGGTAGTCGTGCACGATGCAGGTGCCGCCGGCGTCCTCGATCGCGGCGCGGGCGGTCTTGACGCCGGGGGCCGCGGAGGTGCCGTCCTCCTCGCTGCAGTGGATCATGGCGGTCTTGCCCTCGTAGCTGGCCCACTGCGGGGACATGCGCTCCCATGGCACGGCGGGGTAGAAGCCCACCGCGGCGGTGATCCGGTCGCTGAACGTGGCCGACCACAGCGCCAGGCTGCCGCCCATGCAGAAGCCGACCGCACCCACCGAGCCCGTGGTCTCGGGGCGGCCCGCCAGGTATTCGGCGGCGCCGGCGATGTCCTTGGCGGCCTGGTCCATGGCCAGGCCCATCATGAGCCGTCCGGCCTCGTCGGGCTCGGTCGTCTGCGCGCCGTGGTAGAGGTCGGGCGCGAGCGCGACGAAGCCCGCGTCGGCGAACCGGTCGGCGAGCGCGACGATGTGCGGGACCAGGCCCCACCATTCCTGGATCACGATGACCGCCGGCCCGCTGCCGGATTTCGGCAGCGCGAGGTAGCCCTCGCTGGTTCCACCGTTGCTGGGGTAGATGACCATTTCACCCATTGGTCGTCCTCCTGTCGGTCAGTCATCATTGGCTGGTCGCACAGTCGTGGCGTTCCGGGTAGCCAACCACACCGGACGGTACCGGGGAAGACAGCGGCGGCGTGGCGAAAGTTACGACTTATCGCCGTAACTCGCCACGCCGCCGCACCGGCGTTCAGCCGGAGGTGAACTCAGCTCAGGCGACCGGGCCGAGGCACAGGAACTTGCCCTTGGTCTTGCCGACCTCCATGATCGAGAAGAGGTCGGTGGTGGCGGGCCACTGGCCACAGCCGGTGTCGGAGTCGGCCTCGGTCTGGGACACGTCCTCCAGCACGCCGAGGACCTTGTACTTGGCCTCGGGCTTGTCGCAGCCGACGACCTTCATGTCGTCCGCGTCGGCGGCGTCGGTGATGCAGTCGCCGGCCTTGGCGATCTCGGTGTCGCCGCTGAGGTACTTGTACGCCAGACCGCCACCGAAGACGACCGCGGCGGCCAGGCCGTAGCCCAGGATCTTCTTGCCGATGCCGCCCGCGACGGACGACTTCTGCTCCGGCTCCGTGGACTCCGGGACCGCCGGCGTTACCTGCTCGCTCATGTGCTCTGTTCCTTCCGAGGGGATGCCCTCGTCCGGATCGAACAGCCGTGACGAAGGCCTGGCGCCTCACGCAACGTCACGCGAGACCGCGTCACCTTAGCGTTTGCTGTAAATCTTCGCGACCCCGCAGGTAGACGTGTATGCATGCGTCGCCCGGCGGTGACGGGGCCGCCGTCACCGCCGGGTGTCGTCCATCCACTCAGGAACCGGGCTTGACCTGGCCTGATGTCGTCGTGGAGGGCGTCGGGGCCGGCACGGAGGCCGACGGGGTCGCACCGGCCGGGTCCGCTGACGGCGACGGGGTCGGGGCGCCCGGGGAGGGGCTGGCCCACGGCAGCGGAGCCGGGGAGGCCGGCGCCCACGGCAGCCGCGGCGGCGTGACGTCCGGACAGGCCGGATAGACGATGCGCCACTCCCAGTTCGCGTCGAACGCGTTGTGGTTGCCCTGCGCGCACCAGCCGACCAGGACCGGGTTGCCGTCCTGGTCGACCAGCCGTGCGCCCTGGACGACCTGCCCGTCCGGGCCGAGCACGAACACGTCGCTGACCTGGTCGTACGGGTTGGCGGCGTACCCGCCGACGGGCTGGCCGTCCCAGTAGCGCGTGCTGCGGCCGTCGGCATCGGACCACAGCACCAGCCCGAACACCGCCAGCACCGCCGTCGCCCCGCCCAGCGCGATCCGGGCGGAGCGCCGCGCCGGCGGCCGGGCGGCGGTGCGCCGGCCAAGCCAGATGGAGCCGACCACGAAGCCCGCCAGCACGAGCAGGCCGAGCAGCGTGCTGCCCTCCAGGCGGGGCAGCAGGCCCAGCCCGTCGTGGTCGCGCCACAGCTGCGCCACCAGCATCGCCGCCAGCCAGCCGCGCACCACCCACCAGGCGGGGCGCAGCAGCGCCAGGAAGTCGCCGAGCCGCTCGTACCCGATGACCGGGCCGAGCCTGCGGTCCAGCACGTGCCAGCGCCCCCGCACCCGGCTCACGACGCGCCCGGCCCAGACCGCGGGCCGGCTGGGACCCCCCGGGTGGCCCAGCGTGGCACGCAGCTCGGCGGCGTACGCGCCGGGCGCGCCCAGCCGGTCGGCGAGGGTCGCGCCGCCGCCCTCCGCCCTGAGCTCCGCCGCCACCTCGGCCAGGTGCGCCGGGAGGTCCTCCAGCAGGTCGTTGCGCACGTCCTCGGGCAGGTCGGCCAGGGCCGCGCCGACCTTCGCCGCGTACTGCGCGATGTCGCCGTGCTCGCTCATGCTCTGCTCGCTCATGCCTTCTCCTCGCTGCGCTCGTCGGCGGCACGAGTGCCGGTCCATTCGATTCGCTCGCCGCGCTCGCTCATGCCGGCTCCCGCAGCAGTGTGTTCATGGTGGACGCGAACTCGCGCCAGACCTCGCCGCCCTGCTTGAGCTGGGCGCGTCCGGCGGGGTTGAGGGCGTAGTACTTGCGGTGCGGCCCCTCCTCGGAGGGGACCACGTAGGTCGTCAGGTAACCGGCGGCGAACAGCCGGCGCAGGGTGCCGTAGACCGAGGCGTCCCCGATCTCGGACAGCCCCGCGCTCCGCAGGCGGCGGAGGATGTCGTACCCGTAGCCGTCGTCGTCGCGGAGCACGGCGAGCACGGCCAGGTCGAGCACCCCCTTGAGGAGCTGAGAGGTATCCACGCGAAGCACGGTACTGTCTTATGCGCAGTACCACAAGCAAGACACTAGTCGCTCACCCGGCGAGTCCTGGTCAGTGCAGGATGGAGGCGGCGATGCCGTCGAGGATGTCGTGCTCGGAGACCGTGATCTCGGGGAAGCCGGTCTGCCGCATGATCTCCCGGAGGATCAGCGCGCCCGCGGTGATGACGTCCACCCGCCCGGGGTGCAGCACCGGGATCGCGGCGCGCGCCGCGTGGTCCAGCGCGGACAGCCGCGCGGTCAGCTCCTCCACGCTCGCGGCCGGCAGCACCGAGTGGTGGATGCGGGCGGAGTCGTAGCGGTCCAGGCCCAGCGCGATGCCGGCCAGCGTGGTCACCGTGCCCGCCACCCCGACCAGCGTCGCCGGCCCGGTGCCCACGTGCGCCAGCGCCCGCGCCACCTGCGCGTCGATGTCGCGGGCCGCCTCGGCCAGCTGCTGCGGGGTGGGCGGGTCGGCGGGCAGGTGCCGCTCGGTCATCCGCACCGCGCCGATGTCCATGCTGATCGAGCTGGTCACCGACCGGCCGCCCCGAACGAACTCCGTCGAGCCGCCGCCGATGTCCACGACCAGGAACGGCCCCTCGCCGGCCAGGCCCGACACCGCGCCGGCGAAGGACAGCGCGGCCTCCTGCGTACCGCTGATGATCTCGGCGGGCTGCCCGAGGGTCACCCGCACCATGCCGTGGAAGTCGGCCGCGTTGGCGGCGTCACGGCTGGCGCTGGTGGCCACCATCCGGATCCGGCTCACCCCGTGCGCCTCGATGACCTCGCGGTACTCCGCCAGCGCGACGCGGGTGCGCTCGATCGCCGCCGGGTCGAGCCGACCGGTTAGGTCGACCCCGGCGCCCAGGCGCACGATGCGCATGCGGCGTTCCAGGTCGCGCTCGCCGTCGGTGACCAGCAGGCGGATCGAGTTGGTGCCGCAGTCGATCGCGGCGACGGCTTCTCCCACCAGCCGACCCTAGAGGTGCAGCAGCATGCGGGTGTTGCCGAGGGTGTTGGGTTTGACCCGCTCCAGGCCCAGGAACTCGGCGACACCCTCGTCGTACGAGCGCAGCAGCTGCTCGTACACCGGCGGCGGCACCGGCGCGCCGTCGATCTCGGCGAAGCCGAACGAGCCGAAGAAGCGCGTCTCGAAGGTCAGCACGAACACCCGGCGGACCCCGAGCTCACGCGCGTCGTCCAGCAGCGCCTCGACGATCTGGTGGCCCACCCGGCGGCCGCGCCAGGACGCGTCCACCGCGACCGTGCGGATCTCGGCGAGGTCCTCCCACAGCACGTGCAGCGCGCCGCAGCCGACCACCGCGCCGTCGTCGTCCACCGCCACCCGGAACTCCGGCACGTCCTCGTAGATGGCCACGGTGGCCTTGCTGAGCAGCCGCCGTTCGCCGCTGTAGGTGTCGATCAGGCGGCGGATGCCGCGCACGTCGGCCGTGCGCGCCTTGCGGACCGTGAGCTCACTCAACGCAGGGACCCGCCGCCCACCACGGCTCCACCAGGGAGATCACCTCGTCGCCGAACGGGTTGACGCCCGGCCCCACGGCCAGCGCGTGCCCCAGGTGCACGTGCAGGCACTTCACCCGCTCGGGCATGCCGCCCGCCGAGACGTTCTCGATCTCCGGCACGTGGCCGACCGCCTCGCGCCGGGTCAGGTAGTCCTCGTGCGCCCGCAGGTAGGCCGCGCGCAGCTCAGGGTCCTCGCGCAGCTGCGCGGCCATCTCCTTCATCAGGCCGGACGACTCCAGCCGGCTGCACTCCGCGGTCGCCCGCGGGCAGGTCAGGTAGAACAGCGTCGGGAAGGGGGTGCCGTCGGGCAGCCGGGGCACCGTCTCCACCACGTCCGGCTTGCCGCACGGGCAGCGGTGCGCCACCGCGCGCGTGCCGCGCGTGGGCCGGCCGAGCTGCGCCCGGACCGCGGCGAGATCCTCCTCGGTCGCCTCCTGCCGCACCGGTGCCGGCACGAGGTCGCGATCCATATGAGCTGCTCCTTCAGTTCTTGCGGTCCGGCTCCGGCTCCAGGCGGGTCCAGAGCTTGCCGTACCAGCTGTCCGGCGGCGGCGGGGGCGCCTGCTCGGCGCCGGTGTCCTTGTCGGTCTGCTTCTCCGGGTCCCAGATCGGCACCAGCGGGGTCTGCCCCGGATACACCCAGTAGAAGCGGCGGCGGACCTGAGCCTTGATGTACTCGTCGTCCTTCCACTTCTCGGCCTGCCGCTCCAGCCCGGCGATGCGCTCCTGCTGCTCCAGCTGCGACTGGCGCAACGCCTCGATCTCGGCGAGCTGGGTCAGGTAGACCCGCACCGGGTAGGCGTAGCCCAGCGCGAGCGCGGCCAGGATCACCAGCAGCACGGTCGCGCGCCCGGTGAGGCCGTTCGGGTTCGGCGCGGTGGTGCGCTTGGCGGCGCCCGCGGCGGCTGCGCGCCGGGCGGCCGCCGGGCGGCTCAGCGAGCGCTCACCCTCACGGGCGCGCACCCCGGCCTTGCCCGCGCCGGCGCCGCGGCCGCCGTCCCGGGGGCGACGCACCGGCCCCTGCCCACCTGGCTGCCGCCGCTGCATCACCCCTCCCCTCCGTGGTGATCGAAGCCCCTTCCATGTCGTACGCATCGCATGAAAGGAGCTTCGATCACATGCTAGGCCTTGCGGCCACGCGCCGTCACTTTCCCGCGCTGTTGCGCGGCAGGGCCTACTTTGCCGCGCTGTAGCGCGGGAATGCGGCCGCGCCGGCGTAGCGGGCCGCGTCGGCCAGCTCCTCCTCGATGCGCAGCAGCTGGTTGTACTTGGCGACGCGGTCCGAGCGGGCCGGTGCGCCGGTCTTGATCTGGCCGCAGTTCAGCGCCACCGCGAGATCGGCGATGGTGGTGTCCTCGGTCTCGCCCGAGCGGTGGCTCATCATGGTGCGGAACCCGCTGCGGTGCGCCAGCTCGACGGCGTCGAAGGTCTCCGTCAGCGAACCGATCTGGTTCACCTTGACCAGCACCGCGTTGGCCGCGCTCTCGGCGATGCCGCGGGCGATGCGGGTCGGGTTGGTGACGAACAGGTCGTCGCCGACGATCTGGATCCGGCCGCCGAGCTGCGCGGTCATCGCGCTCCAGCCCGCCCAGTCGTCCTCGGCCAGCGGGTCCTCGATGGACACGATCGGGTACGACTCCGCCAGCTTGGCGTAGTAGGCGATCATCTCCTCGCGGGACTTCGCGACGCCCTCGAAGGTGTAGACGTCGTTGTCGAAGAACTCGGTCGCCGCCACGTCCAGCGCCAGCACGATGTCGGTGCCCAGGGAGTAGCCCGCGGCCTGCACGGCCTCGGCGATCAGGTCCAGCGCCGCGGCGTTGGTCGGCAGGCTCGGCGCGAAGCCGCCCTCGTCGCCCAGGCCGGTGGACAGGCCCTTCTTCTTCAGCACGCTCTTGAGCGCGTGGTAGACCTCCGCGCCCGAGCGCAGCGCCTCGCGGAAGCTCGGCGCGCCGATCGGCGCGATCATGAACTCCTGGATGTCCACGTTGGAGTCGGCGTGCGCGCCGCCGTTCATGATGTTCATCATCGGCACCGGCAGCAGGTGCGCGTTCGGGCCGCCGAGGTAGCGGAACAGGCTAAGCTCCGCGCTCTTCGCGGCCGCCTTCGCCACCGCCAGCGAGACGCCCAGGATCGCGTTGGCGCCCAGCACGGACTTGTCCGGGGTGCCGTCCAGCTCCAGCATCTTGGCGTCGATCAGGCGCTGCTCGCTGGCCTCGTACCCGATGAGCTGGTCGACGATCTGGTCCTCGATGTTCGAGACGGCCTTCTCGACGCCCTTGCCCAGGTAGCGGCTCTTGTCGCCGTCCCGCAGCTCCAGTGCCTCGTAGGCGCCGGTGGAGGCGCCGGACGGCACCGCGGCGCGGGCGATGGTGCCGTCGTCGAGACCGACCTCGACCTCGACGGTCGGATTACCGCGGGAGTCGAGGATCTCCCGGGCTACGAAGCCTTCAATGGTGGCCACGTGTGCTCCCTCGTTCGTGTGCGCTCACAGGCGTGGTCGTCGGCAATGACAGCCTGACCGGAGCGGCAGGTGCGTACCTGGGCAGCCTATCGAGCCGTCACGGCGCCGGGGTCCGCGGCCGGTGGTCCGTCACCCGCGCGCCCTCGGGAAGGTCGAAGACCGCCGCCGGCGGGCGGTTGGTCATGTGCAGCAGTGCCTGGTCCACGCTGACCCCGCCGACCACACCGGAGAAGTCGGCGAGCACGCCCTCGGCGGTGACGCACACGGTGAACCCGGCCGCCTCCGCGTCGGTGAGCCCGGAGACCTCCAGGCAGGTGGCCTGCCGGCCGGCCAGCGTCGCGTCGGACGCCTCCACGCTGGCCTGCGACTGCAGCTGCGCCGCCTGCAGCAGGTCCGCCACGACCGGGGCGGTGACCAGCCCGTGCCTGGTCACCTCGGTGTAGCCGGTCAGCGCCGCCGGGCCCGCGCCGGGCACCGGGCGGATCTGGCAGCGCGCCGGGCGCACCGCGGTCACGCACGCGGTCTGCCCGTCGGCGTCCACCAGCAGCCGGCCACCGGGGTACGCGAAGACGGTGCGCAGCGGGCCGGTCTGCTGCGAGATCGCGCCCCGGGCCCCGTTGGCCAGCAGGTACTCGGCGTGGTAGCCGTGCTGCGTGGCGCGCTGCAGCTGGGTGGTCATGTCGGCGATCAGGCGCGCGCGGTCGGGCGCGACCCCGTCGTCGGTGATGACCTGGCAGCCGGTGAGGGCGAGCAGCGCGCACAGCAGGGGGGCCAACGTGACACGCATGGCCGACAGCCTCCCCCATCGGCCCCGCGCCGCGCAAACCATCACACCGAGAGCAGTGTGCGCAGGTGGCGCGGGGGCGGCGAGCCGAAGGACAGCATGCGGTCGTGCCACTCGCGCACGGTGACCCCGGCCGGGCGCATCCGGGCGATCTCCGCGACCTCCGCCCAGCCCACGAAGTACGTCGACAGCTGCGTCGAGGAGAGCAGGCTGCGGCGCCACTTGCCCGCCGCCTCGCCCTCCTCCTGGAAGCCCCGGCCCAGCATCATCGCCATGCCGTCGGCCTCGCTCAGGTCCTCGCAGTGCACCAGCTGGTCCAGGATCGCGTTGATGCTCATCCGCAGCTGCATCTTCAGCTGCGAGGCGCGCACCGGCAGGCCGCCGTACCCGCGCTCGACCATCGCCTGCTCGGCGTAGACGGCCCAGCCCTCCACGAACGGGCCCGAGTGGCCCAGCGCCCGCACCCGGGTGCTGCCCCGGTAGCGGCGGGCGTGTGCCAGCTGCAGGAAGTGGCCGGGCATCGCCTCGTGCACGGTCAGGTTGCGCAGGGCGTGGTCGTTGTACTCGCGGTAGAACGACTCGACCCGCTGCGCCGGCCAGCCCGCCGGGGTCGGCGCGATGCAGTAGAACGTCGGCACCACCGCGGTCTCCAGCGCGCCCGGCGGGTCGCAGTACGCCACCGCGACGCCCCGCGCGAACTCCGGCATCTCCTCGATCACCAGCGGGTCGTCGATCAGCGTGACCAGGTCGTGCTCGCGTACGAACGCGGTGGTCTCCTCGACCGCGTGGTAGGCCAGGCCCACGATGGAGGAGTCGTCCGGGTGCTCCGCGGCGATCATGTCCAGCGCGCGGCGCACCGTGTGATCGTCGGCCGGACCGCCCGCCAGCTCCGCGGCGACCTCACGCAGCTCGGCGGCGACCCGCTCCATGTTCTCCTGCGCGCGCTTGAGCACCTCGGCCGCGCCCAGCTCGGTGTCCAGGGTGTGCCACAGCTTCGCCTCCCACAGCCGGCGGCCCAGCCGGGGGTCGCGGCCCTCGCCGCGCTCGGCCTGCTCGCCGCACCAGGCCGCGAAGTCGTCCAGGGCCAGCACCGCGGCCGCCGCGATCGGCTGGACCTGCTCGGCCAGGCCCGGCTCCTGCACCAGCAGCCGCGGCAGCTCACCACGCACCAGCGCGGCGGTCCCGGCGAACTGGCCCGCGGCGGTCTCCAGGTGGATCCGGGGCGCGTCGCGCAGCACCGTCCGGGCCGTGGCCAGCGCGTCCGGGATGTGCATGAGCCGCCCGGCCAGCGCGTGCAGCCGCTGCTCGACCGGGGCGAAGGGCCGCGCGATCAGGGCGTGCAGCAGCGCGCCCGGGTTGTGCCGCAGCGGATTCCACTGGTACGACCGCACCTCGGTCAGCTCGAACAGCTGCCGGTCGACCAGGGAGCTGAGGATCGCGTGGTCGACCCGCTCCGCCTGGTCCAGGCTGTCGGGGTCCACCTGCGACAGCGCGCCCGCCGCGTCGCGCAGCATGCCGACGTCGGCGGTGACGCCGTCCGGGGACAGGTCGGGCAGCCGGTCGTCGAAACGGTGGTCGCCGGCCGACGCGGCCAGCTCCGGCGACGACTCCAGCAGCGCGTCGCAGATGTGCTCGGCCAGCGGAGCGAAGTCCAGCGTCATCGCCCCAACCTACCGGCCCCTCCCCCACCCGCCGCCCACGCCCGCCCAAGATCGCCCGATTTGCCTGGCAGATGGGCGTATCTTGACCCCGCTTTCGCCCATCTGCCAGGCAAGTCGAGCGATCTTGGCGCGACGCGACGCGGCGGGACGGGTCAGTTCCGGGTGGGGAGGGAGGCGGCGTAGCGGCGGAGCTCCTCGCGCAGGGCGGCCTCGGCGTCGATGTCGGGGCCGGCCGCGGCGACCAGCGCCAGCAGCCGCCCGCCCAGCGTGTCGGCCGGCTCGGGCTGCGGCAGGCCGTGCCGCGCGATCCGGGTGAGCACCTTCGCGGCCAGGGTCAGCGACGGCAGCGACCAGGTGATCCCGTCCAGCGCCGAGCCCGCCGGAGCACCGGCGTGGCCTTTCTCCTCGGCCTTGATCCGCTCCCAGTTCGCGATGATCTCGTCGACGTCGTCGACGGGCGTATCCGCGAACACGTGCGGGTTGCGCCGGATCATCTTGGCCACGAAGTCCCCGGCCACGTCGTCGACGTTCCAGGCGGCGCCCTCGGGCAGCTCCTGGGCCAGCTGGGCGTGGAAGAGCACCTGCAGCAGCACGTCGCCCATCTCGTCGCGCAGCGCCGCGTGGTCCCCGGCGACGATGGCGTCGTACGCCTCGTACGCCTCCTCCAGCAGGTACTTCGCCAGGGTGCGGTGGGTCTGCTCGGCCCGCCACGGGTCCGTCGCCTGCAACCGGTCGGTCACCGCCACCGCGTCCAGCAGGCGCGCGCCGGGCGGGTCCCACGAGCCGTACATCAGCTCCAGCTCGGCCAGCCCCGGCTCGCGGGCCAGGCGCAGGCCCAGCTCACGCGCGAGGAACTCGTCGCCGGCCGGCCCGGCCAGCCACACCGCGACCGGCTGGGCGGCGTCCAGCAGCAGCGCGGCGTTCGGCTCGGGCAGCACGGTCACCGTCGCGCCGGAGGCGCGCAGCGCCGTGGTCGTCTCGCTCTCCACTGCGGTCAGCACCGGGTGCGCGCGCACGAGATCCCAGGCGGCGGCGGTGAGCAGCCCCGCCGGCATCCGGGGCGAGGTGACGAGCAGGACGATCCGGCGGGACACCGTCAGCCGTTGGTCACCGCGGTGGACGCCTGCTGACCGAGCGCGGCGCTGATCGCGGGGCCCTGGTTGAACGCCAGCAGCGGGAAGCTCAGCGTGCGGTAGCGCGGATTGATCGACACGCCCAGCTTGTCGGCGGCCTGGACCAGCTGCACGCGGTCGCCCAGCGCGTCGGCGACCTGGCCGCCCGCGGCCAGCTGCGGCTTGACCTTGTCGAAGGCGTTGTCCGGGTTCGCCGGGTCGATCGCACCGACCGCGACGCCGTTGTCGTACACCTCGCGCAGGTCGGCGTCGGTGGGCGTGACCGGCTTGGAGGGCAGCGCCTCGCGGCACGCCTGCATCCGGGCCTGCAGGAGCGCGAGCTCCGGCTGGCCGCTCTGCGTCTGCGGCGGCGGAACGGTCACCCCGGCGGTCTGCGCGGCCTGCTGGCAGACCTTGTCCATGACCAGCAGCTGCACGACCTCGTAGCGCTCCGGCAGGTTCTGCGGGTCCATGTTCGGCAGCGACTTCACCTCGTCGACCAGCTTGGTCACCTGGTCCTCGGTGAACGTCTGGTCCCCGACGTACGCGGCGACGTTCGGGTTCGACCGGCATGCGGCCAGGGCCAGCATGGCGGCGAAGATGCCAGCTGCGGCGGTCAGACGGCGCACGAGATCCTCCAGAGACACGCTCTTACCCGGCAACTGTCTCACGAACGGAGTCTCCGGGAGATCTCAGGGTCGATTCAGGTGTTCGGAGGGTCCGCAAACAGGCATCGGCACGGCAGAATTCCGCCCGTGACGACGCAGACGCTTCCCCGCACCACCTCGGCCTGGGTGGGACTGGCCCGCACCGGGCCCGACGCGGCACAGGCCCCCGCGGTGGTCGCCGCCGTCTACCGGCTCTGGCTGGTCGCCTTCGCGCTGAAGATGCTCGGCTCCAGCTGGGACATGTCGTGGCACTTCAAGTGGCTGCGCGACGACCTCGCCCCGCCGCACCTGCTCAACACCGCCGGCACGGTCATCGTGGTGGTCCTGGTGCTGTTCCAGGCGTACCACGACGTGGGCGTCGACGCGCTCGCCAAGCGCCTGATGGTCGGCGGCACCGCGACCTTCCTGGTGGCCATCCCGATCGACATCCTGAACCACCGGATCAACGGGCTGGACATCACGGCGTGGAGCGCCAGCCACGCGCTGCTGTACATCGGCACGGCGTTCATGCTGCTCGGCGTCGCCCGCGGCTACTGGATCTCGACGCCGCCCAGCCGCGCCCGCGTGCTGATCAGCGCCGCCATCTGGGGCTTCTTCCTGGAGAACGTGCTCTTCCCGAGCCAGCACCAGGAGTACGGCGTGCTCTCGCTGGAGTCCTGGCGGGCCGGCGCGCCGACCGCGGAGCCGATCCTGCTGGAGTTCGCCGCCGGGCAGATCGGCCGCCAGGTCGACGACATCGCCGTGCAGGGCTTCGCGCTGCCGGTCGGCCCCTGGGTGTACCCGGCCTGGGTCGTCGGCGCCGCGCTGCTGACCCTCGTCGCCGCCCGCGCCTTCGTCGGCGCGCGCTGGACCGCCACCGCCATCGCCGCCTCCTACCTGGCGTACCGCCTGGTCATGTGGGGTCTGCTGGCCGGCACCGGCTTCCCGAAGTCCATCCCGCCGTTCCTGCTGCTCGCCGGTGCCGTCGTCATCGACCTGGTGTTCCTGGCCTTCGCCGCCCGGGGCGCGAAGGCGCTCATCCCGCGGCAGGCGGGCCCGGAGCGCCTCACCGTGAAGACGAGCGGCTCGGGCCTGGTCCCGGCGCTGGCCGTGGCCGTGCTCGGCGCGGCGATCGCCACCGCGGCCACCGCGGGCGCGGCCTGGCTGCAGGACTTCGTCATCGGCACCCCGCCGATCGACTACGCCGCCTTCGGCTACGGCTTCGCCGCCCTCGCCCTCGGCTGGGCCCTCATCGCCGCGGTCACCCGCCCCCGCCAGGCCGCCTGACCACCGCGCTCACCGAAGGCGGGCCGCCCCGGAGGAGTCCGGGGCGTCGTCGGGCAGCGCCTGGTCGGAGCGGACCTCGACGGTCTCGACCGGGATGCCGCGCGCCTCGGCGCCGACGCC